>JAJAZE010000116.1 GCA_026785925.1 Pyrinomonadaceae bacterium | reverse complement strand
TAATTCTACTTTGTCAGATTAAAAACTGCCTTCGTCGCACAATGTCCTTTTGCCGAACTCGATGTCTTTGATGGATAGTTTCCATCAGTATTTCCGGCTCATCCAACTTGTTTTTGAGGATGTTTCCTAACATCAATTTGACATCTCCGCACGACATTAACGGCAAGTTTTCTGCGTTTTCGATTTGCGTTTCCAAGATGAAATGCAACGCCATCATCGTCAACGCGATATGATGTTGCCACGCTCGCCAGCCTCTCACTTGGTATTGATGCAACCCGATTTGCTCCTTAATCTCTTGAAACCCACGTTCTATCCAATATCTTTGCATCTGTCTAAATAACGCAGTTTCTACATTTAGCTTTCCAACTGGGGCATCGCACAGACTATATTTGATTTCCGTTTGGTCTAACTTGCGACTTATCAAAACTTGCGCTTCTTCAACCTCTGCCGTTTCTTTCTGCCAAATCCAAACCTTCATTAAAACCGCTTCTCTGACTAATTTGCCTTTCGTTCCTTCTCGATACTTGATTGTTTTCCACTCGCTCGCTTGGATTTCTCCAACCAAATTCTTCAAACTAATCTTCTTTTCTTCAATCACATAACGGCTTCGGTTTCTCCCTTTCCCGCGACTCTCCGGCACAAATGGATGCGGCTTTTCCAAACATACTTGCAACTCTTCTCCAACATCCATCACAAAGGCTTTGCCTAATTCCCGCAACGCTACCCGCAACTTCGGTGAATTCCCATAAATACTATCTCCGCCCACCCAATCGTATTCGATAACTCCTTCTATCTCTTTAATTATCTCCAATCCTAGTTCAGGTTTCGTCCGATATTTCTGCTCTTCTGTCGGAATCCCCGCCTTTTCACATCGTTTCTTGTCCGAAGTCCATTCCTTGGGTAAAGACAGTTTCGCTCTCACTAAACTGATTTTATCTGCCCGACTCAATCCCGCATAAACTCCCACTTGCGAATTGCAAACTTTTCCGACGTTCCCAATGTATTGACGCGCCACTCCAACCGACTTGTCGCCCGCTTTTTCGTTCCCGCTTTCGTCTAAAATCAACCCTTTTTCGCCTTTCAAAGTCGCTAAACTCTGATTCGTCTTTCGCGCAACTTCCTTCATCACAGCTTTTTCATCCCACTCGGATTCTGAGATAAAATGCTGTAATTGCTGATAGTTACTGTCGGGTATTCTTTCAACCATCCGTTCTACATTACTCTTACATTCGTGAAACAAGCCTTGTAAATATTCAAAAACGTGAATGGTTCGGTCTTTTCGCCGACAGTCAAAATACTCTCGATAACTGACCGCATATCCATTAAGTTTTTTTCATCCACTGGTAATCTCATATCTTTTATTTATCACACTTTTTTGCTCTTTCTGGCAATCTGTTTTAATCTGACAAAGTAGAATTAATTTACCAATACATCTCTAATTTAACCGACCTGCTCTAAAAAACTCTCGCCGTCCTTCAATTTCACGCCGAAGTTTTCGGCAATCGTCTGCCCGATGTCCGCTAAACTGCCGCGCGTTCCGAGATTTACGCCGCGTTTCGCATTTTTGCCGAAAACCAGCAGCGGCGTGAATTCGCGCGTGTGGTCGGAGCCGCGAAAAGTCGGGTCGTTGCCGTGGTCGGCGGTGATAATCAGCAAATCGTCTTCTTTCAACGCGGCAAAAATTTCCGGCAATCTTTCGTCGAAATACTCCAACGCTTTGGCGTAGCCTTCCGCGTCGCGCCGGTGTCCGAAAAGCATATCGAAATCAACTAAATTGCTGAAAATCAAACCGCGCGAATTTTTATTCAAAGCGTTAATCGTCTGGTCAATTGACTGCTCGTTATTTTTCGCCGTCAAGTCTTCGGTGACGCCGACCGAATCATAAACCGAAGCGACTTTGCCAACGCAGACGACGGCGAGATTTTCATTTTTCAAAAGCGGCAGCAGATTTTCCGGCGGCGGCACGGCGTAATCGTGGCGGTTGCCGGTGCGCGTAAAATTCTCCGTCGTCGTGCCTGTGAACGGACGCGCAATCACGCGCCCGACTTCCATTTCGCCGTGCAGAATTTTTCTGGCAATTTCGCAGATTTCATACTGCCGTTCAATCGGAATCACGCCTTCGTGCGCGGCGATTTGAAAAACCGAATCGGCGGAAGTATAAACAATCGGCTTGCCGGTTTTGATGTGTTCTTCGCCGAATTCTTTGATAACTTCCGTGCCGCTGGCGACCGTGTTAGCCAACACGCCGGGAACTTTTGCCGCGCTGACGAATTCGCTAATAATTTTTTCGGGAAAACCGTCGGGAAAAGTCGGAAACGCTTTTTCCAAAACAATTCCCGCCATTTCCCAATGTCCGGTCGTCGTGTCTTTGCCGTTCGATTTCAGAGTGCATTTGCCGAAATTGCCGGTCGGATTGGCGGCGGCGGGCAGTTCGTTTAATTCCCTGATATTGCCCAAACCCATTGCTTGCAGATTCGGCAAATTAACTTTGCGCGTTTTCAAGAGATTGCCCAAAGTGTCCGCGCCCGCGTCGCCCCAACTTTCCGCGTCGGGCATCGCGCCGATGCCGACGCTATCTAAAACTATCAAAACGATTCGGTTAAATTTTGCGTTCATAAAATTTTGCTTAATTGGTCGGCGCGGTGTAGCCTTCCCGCGCCCGCACGGTTGCGCCGACGGGAATTCCTTTGAGTTCGATTTTGATTTTCCGGTAAGTTCCGTCGCGTTTCTCGTTCGACGGATAATAGCCCAAACTGTATTTCGTGCCGATGTCCTGCGCGACTTTTTGAAAAGCGGCGCGGGCTTCCGATAAATCGGCGACCGCGAAAACCTTGCCGCCCGAAGCGTTTGCCAATGTCTGCATTTCAACGTCGGCTAATTGGTAAAGACTTTTGCTGATGTCCAATCGTTCAAAATCACCGAGCTGGCAAAAGCCGGAAACTTTTTCGATTTTTGATTTCGGGTAAAACGTCCGGTAATAACGCTTGATTTGCGCCGCCGAAAAGCGCATCGCGCCTTCGCAGTCGCCGAGCAGATTTTCTTCAAAAAATTCGCGCGTATCAACCTGAATAAAATACGAAACGATTCCGGCTTGATTGAATTGCTCGCGGGCTTCGGCAAAATCCGCCGCGCTGGTCGAATCAACGCCGTCGGTCAGCGCGACGAGAGCGCGTCTGCCGCGAAAATCGTCCTTCGGCGCGTCTTTGAAAACCGTTTCGTCAATCTGTAAAAGCCCGTCGTAATACGGCGTTCCGTTTCTGGTTTTGACTTCCGCCAAAACGCTTTTCAATTTCGTCCGGTCGTCGGTCAAGGCGTTTAAGACTTCGCTTGTCGCCGTTGATTTATTGCCGATTCTCGAACTTTTAAAAGCGATAATCGAAACTTTGTCGCCGACGCGCAAAGAGTTGATAAAGTTTTCGGCGGCGCGTTGAATCAAACTCAAATCCGAGCGCGTCGAACCGCTCGTGTCGAGCAGCAGCGCGACTTCAAACGGCACGTTGGTCGCCGCAAAATCCGCCGTTTCCTGTCGTTTGCCGTCTTCGTAAATAACGAAATTGTTTTGTTTCAAATTCAAAATCGGCTTGCCGGTTTTGTCCGTGATGACGACGGGAACGTCAACGAGTTGCGTGTCAACACGCAAAACTTCGTCGTCTTCCTTTTTATCCTGAGCGAAAATAAAATTTGAAAATCCCGAAATAATCAGCAGAACGAAAAACAACTTAAACCGCATTCTTAAAACCTCGCTTTCTGTTTTTCTGAGTCTTACAATTGTAGCAAAAAAATTTCTCAATCAAACGTCGAACGATTGAAGTTTCGCCGGAATATTTGAGTTACGAAACAATTTTTTAACCCGTTCGGCGTATCGCTTTGAATTTAATCTATGCTATATTTGCTCAAATCATTTTTTGATTAACAAACCAACCGCATATTCCCCGAACGATGGTCAAGCATTCCGCTTGATCGTCGCTGATATTATGCGACAAATTACAAAAAGAGTTTTAGAGGAGTAGTATGAATAAAAAATTTGCTTTAGGCGTTTTGTTTATCTTAACGATATTCGTGAGCGCGACTTATATCAATCTCGTATCAGCCGACACTTCGGCGAAATCTTCCGCCGCGCGGGTTTCGCCCAACATCGTCATCAGCCATGTCTATGGCGGCGGCGGTTCAAATACTGCCGGTCCGACTTATAAAAGCGATTACATCGAATTATTTAATCTTTCCGGCGCACCGGCTTCGCTCAACGGATTGGCGTTGCAATACGGTTCGGCGACCGGACAATTCGGCGGCACCGCGACCAACATTTTCGCCTTGCCGGACGTAACGCTGCAGCCCGGTCAGCATTATCTCGTGCAAACGGGAACGGTCGGAACTGCCGGACTCGATTTGCCGGTGACACCGGATTTCGTAACGACCGGGCTGAGTATGGCGGCGGCGGGCGGCAAAGTTGCTCTGACCAATACGACGACGGCTCTCGCCTGCGGTGCGACGGCGACACCCTGCACTCTGCCCGACAGCCGCATCGTTGATTCAGTCGCTTACGGAACATCGAACAACGCCGAAGGCGGCATCAGCGTCGGTAACGGAACGGCTTTCACCAATATGCAAGGCGCGGTTCGCAACGCCAACGGCTGCGCGGAGACCAATAACAACAATAATGATTTTACCGTCGTAACGAATCCCGTTCCGCGCAATTTGGCGGCGGCAGCAACTCCTTGCAGCGGCGGCGGAACACCGACTCCGACTCCGACCGTTACACCGACTCCGACCGTTACGCCGACTCCGACCCCAACGCCGACCATTACGCCGACTCCGACCCCGACCCCGGCGGGAACGCCGATTCCGGGCGTGGTCGTCAATGAAATATACGGTGGCGGCGGAAATGCCGGTGCTTTGTATAATCAGGATTTCATCGAGCTTTACAATAACAGCGCGGCGAACGTGGACATCAACGGTTATTCGGTGCAGTATGCAGCGGCGACCAACACGACGGCGACCGGCTATGCCGCCTGCGCTATTACGGCGACCGACACGATAATTGAACCGAACACCTATTTCCTGATTGCCCTCGGACCGATTAGCACGACGGTCGGCATTCCGCTGCCGGCGGTCAACGCCACTTGCCCGACGACGATTAATCTTTCCGGGACTGCCGGTAAAATAGCTTTGGTGAACGGCGTTACCGGATTAAACGGCACGACCTGCCCGCCGACCGGCGCGACGGTTGCCGATTTCGTCGGCTACGGCGCGACCGCTAATTGTTCGGACACCGCACCGGCGCCGGGACCGGCGGACAGCCAATCTTCGATTCAAAGAACTCCGGTCGGACGCGACACCAATAATAACGCGGTTGATTTTGTATCGGGCGCACCGTCGCCGACGGCGGGTGGTTCTCCGACTGTCGCCGATGCCAACGCCGATTTTAACGGCGACGGCAGAACCGATTTCACGGTTACGAGAAACAATTCCGGCACGAAAACCTGGTACACTTCGATTAACGGCAGCGGCGCGTTCTCCGGCGTAGCCTTTGGACTTTCGACCGACGTTGAAGTTCCCGAAGACTTC
>JAJAZE010000115.1 GCA_026785925.1 Pyrinomonadaceae bacterium | reverse complement strand
GGCTCGACGCAAAAGTTCATCGCCGGGCGTTACGGCACCACCGAAGCCAATCTGCACAACTGGCTCAAGAAAAACAGCCTCCAGCGAAATGTCCTCTAAATCCTATGAAACATTTTTACCCTTTGGAGACTTTTAACCAAATTCAAAAAGTAAGTTTGGTGCGCAACTATTGGCTTGCTGGTTCACTGTTTGGTCACGTAACAAAAGAGATGCTAGTGGAATTTAGCTGATGAATGTAAAGCCTAACAACAGCTTCGAGCATTTTCTTGCTCTTTGAAAAACAAATCGTTCTTCATTGCAAGCGTTTCAGATGTGTCCGAAAGTTCAAGTTCTGTCTTTCGATTCTTTGCGTCCCGCACTTGCCAATCCAATGACGAACTTCGGGAATCAAGTTTTGATAAGATTCCCAATTATCCGTATAAAAGCGCGTAATCAGCACACGGACAAGTTTCCCAAGCAAGTGGCGACAACTTTCATCAGTTCTTTTTCCTTTGGACGAATGACCGCATTTCATCAAGTTCGACATCGGCTACTTGTGCGGGAAGTTTTTCCGGCAGCAGGTTTTCCGCCTGCTGACGAATCAATTTCATAACAGTTGTTGCCGAAGTTCGTAGAACTCGCCCTGTGTCTCGAGTGCCTGAACCGTTCAAACACATCGGCACAATCAGTTGTCTGATGTGTTTCAAATATGCTCGATAAGCATATCGAAGAATGAATTGTTTACCGCAAGCGCTGCACCGATAGCGTTGTTTTCTCTGCTTGTTTATGCCATTCTTTTTGATGTTCAGGCTTGAACAAGCGGGGCAAGTTATGTTTCATACTGAACATTTAAAATTTTAGCTTGTCCTTTCTTTCAAACATCTTTTCTGTTACACGACCTACTGTTTCGGGAAACTAACTTTTGCTTTTGTTAGTTTCTACCATTGATTCACATATGTAGAAAATGCGGTAGGCTGTTCCGATACGTGCAACAGCATGTATGATGGGAATTCAGCGAACTCTTTTTCTTTAACTTTTGAAATATTTATGGAACGGGGTCAGCATCAATAATCCGCTTGTTGTCTCCTTTGAAACGAATCTCCGGCTGCCTATTAGCCACCACTATGTGAAAAATTTCACCCATTTCGGCAATCAGAGTACCGACGGCGTTCGCAGGCGGCGGCAATTTTTCGACGAGCTTGCCGAAACTCTTCATCGCTTTGCCGTAAGCCCGCGCGCGCCGCGCGGATTTGCTCGCGGGTCATAGCGGCTGATTTCTCTGATTGCCGCCAACAAATCTTTTCTGTCCTGGAAGGTTGCGGCGTAAGAAAACGGCTTTGAGACGACGCTTCTGGCTTGAGCGATTTTCCCGCGCAACTCTTCAATTTTATGCGCGTGAGGCGAAAACTGCATGACCGTCTGTGCCTGCTTCAAAGAATATTCCCATTCTTCAAGTTCAGCTTCGAGCATTTCCAGATTCTTTTTCGCCGAAGTGCTGACCGGACCACAAAATGCGTGTCCCGCCAAATCCTTTTTATGGCACACCAAAGGTGCGATTGCTTCCCAAACTGACATAAATTTTCTCCTTTTATCGAGACTGTTGAAAGTAAAGAATCCGTGTCCAGCAGTCCTGGTGTATTAAATAAATCTATTTTCCCGCCGGACAACCGACGAGCGTGTCGCTAACGATGCTGGCGCGGCTCGCGGCGTAAGTTCCTCCGCCAGCATATTTTTGGATGATGTTGACGTAAGTGGCATGACAATACGGGTGATCGGCTTGCGTATCGCGCAGATAAATCATTCCGTGTTTATAGCGCGACATCGGGATGCCGAGGCTGTTCGTCTCAATTTTCCAACCGCCCGGCATCATTCCGCTAGCGAAAATCTTACAGCGCGCGAGACTGCCCAAAGTCTGCTTCATCATTGCTTCTTCGCCCGGACTGCGAAGCGAATAGTCTTTGAGCGGGGGCAAATAACCGGGCAGTTTTTTTGCTAATGCTTCGGCGAGCGGGGCAAGCAAAGCATCTACCGGTTCTTTGAATTCGAGTGTTTTTGTGTCTGTCAGCCATTTAGTCCGGGCTTTTGGCGACACTGCATAAAGTGCATACTCTGAATTAGTTCCCATCGTCGTTTTGGTTGCCGGATCGTAGTCATTAACATTTTTTAATGCTTTTTGAATGCCATCGCGGTGTGCCATCAGCCACACGCTTTCTTCAAATCTGAGCGATTTTTTTTGACCGACTAGCATCTGGAAATACTCGTTGCGGCTGACGGCGATTTCTCTGACCAGCGCGGGATTATATTCAAATTGGGCAAAGGTTTGCGGAAAAGCCTGAATTTCCGTCAATCTGCCTTCGAGTTCCGCGAGCCGCCCCAATCCTCTCTCCAGATTCTTTTTCAAATCGGCGGCGTTTGAATGTCCGATATTGAACTGAAAACCGTCGCCCTTGATCGCTTCTTTAGAAAGATTATGTTTAGCGACATAACTTTCGACATAAGGTTCGAGCGCGTAGCGGTATTCGTTGACCAGACTCATCACTTTACGCCAATCGAAATACGGATAAACCGAATTTGCTTTGAAGTAAAGCACGTTCTGGTTCGGCGACGACTGTTCTTTGACTTTGTAAACGCCGCCGGATTTGGAAACGATTTTTACCGTTTCAGGTGAGCCGCTATAGATGCCGACCGCCATCTCGCCGGGTTTAAGATTCGCGTCGTAATCGGCTGGCGCGTTCGGATTTATCTTCACCTCTTCCTCCTGCGCGGGCGCGGCGAAGCTGAAAATTAGAAAAATTAAACACAGATGCAGTAAATTTAAGTTTTTCATAATTTTCTCCCGAAAGATTTTTTCTTTGTTTTTTCAAACTCCTTGATTTTCCCCACCCGCGTCGGCAATTTCCGGCGTGTGGTTTAAGTGGTTTAAGACGTAAGTGATCGCCAAAACTTAATCGGCTTCTCTGGTTTGACACAGAGACACAATCGCAGGTCCCTGCGGCACACTGGCGGCATTCACGCAGATTCCTACGCTCGCATTGGTCAGTATCGGAACGCCGTTTATCAAACGAGTTTTCGAACCGCCCGCCCAATTAATCTGTTGACAGGGGCTGGCGTAACTGCCAGCGGCAAAAGAGCAACCGACGACAAAATACCGGTCAGTTAAAAGCATCGGCGTTTCGCCGTTGTTAAGTTTGCCGGAAAAACCAGCCGGCGTGTGCATCACTCTTCCGCCGTGCGGACATAAAATTATGCTGCTTTTCGTTAAAAGAAATGCCATATTAATCTCCTCAAATAAATGTCTATAGTCGGGTGGCGCGTATCAGAAAAACAATTTCAAGCTACTGCTTTTTTGCGCCCGACCACAAAGACGATAAAGCCGACAACCGTTAGCAAAGCCCCGATCACCGCAGGCACGATACCCATTATTAATTGATTTCTCATAGACGATTTTTTATAGTCGCAGTCATCCTGCGTAGTTAGCAGCGCAGTCGCTCGCTTGTAACAATCTGTCGTTGGCGAGCCGCATTTGGCTCTTGCTTCTTCAAACGCACTTTTATCAACAGCGGCTTTCTCGCAAGTTGATGAAGCGTAATCGCTTGTCAGCGTCGTGAAACAGACGAACAAGCCAATCAGCAAAGCCAAAACGCCAACGATAAGTAGTCGTGCTGAATTAGTTTAGACTATGTTGATATTAAAAGCTCAATAAAATAAAGGCTTTAATGTCGAAAATAGTCTAATGTATTTAAGCACGACTACTTAACTAAGATAATTCCTACCGGTTTCATAAATTTATTTTCCTCTTTTAGCTTTACAACTCGAAGTTGATTTCAGTTGAAACAGCCGACCTCTGAATTGATAAGACAATTTCGGTAAAAACATTTCACTTTTTTTCATCACCCGTTCAATTCGATCATCGCGTCAATTCCAATCAGCGTTGATGTTTGTCCAACTTGCTTTTTCATCGTCTTGATTACATCTTTGAATTATTACGGTTTGATAATTTGGTATCTGAGCGCGGTTGTTGCCAATTCGATGACGTAGCTGATTTGCTGATTTCTGGCGACATCTTTGTCCGCGTCCCAATTTTTCGGACCGTGAATGTTACCGGCGTTGCGGATTTTACTGATGTATGCCTTTTTCGCTTCGGGCGGCAAAATTGTTCCCGCCAGATAACCGGATTTTATGCCCGAATGATACGAATTGACGCGAATCGAATCCATCGCCGCGTCCGCGCTATTGATTTTCAAATGAGTTCGCCGAAAGCGCACGACGACGTGTTCCCATCGCCAGCCTAGAATCGCCGTCACAAAACCGTGTGAAAACCCGGAAACGGTATTTTCGTTTCGCGCCTCTTCACGCGCCTGATAATAACCCGAACCGAGCGCGACCCAAACGCCGACCATCGTCACGACCGGCACTCCCGCAGTCAGCCCGAACGAGGCTGCCGCGGCGTTGTCGAACATCAGCCCGCCTTCCGTCGCTTCAATCGTCGCCACGATTGTTGGCATAATAAGCGTCGAGAAGTCCTGCTTTCGCCCCGTGAGCTAAAGCATATAAGCCGCCGACTCCGCTAAGTTTCTGCATCCATTCTGCTGTGATCGTTTCCATTGACATAATTTTTTCCTAAGTTCCTGTTCTTATTTTCTTGGCAAGTTTTTTAGAAACGCCTCGATGTCTTGCTGAGCGGTCTGACGAACGACGGAATTGGCATAGACTCTGCGTTTATCGTCCGGCTCTTTCTCAAACTTTTTCTTGAAAACAACCGCCGGCATCGAGCGGTCAATCAGCGTTAATTCGCAGTCTTCGACTTCCGCCGGCATTTCGCGCCCGTCGTTGGTTGTATAAACGCCTTTTTGCAGAGTCCGGCAATCCACTAGAGCAACGGTTCCGACTTCTTCGGGCGCGGCGGCGTAGATTTCTTGCAGATTACGAAAGTAGGAAGTCTGCATAAAATAAATTTTGTCTTTTTTGTCTCTGACGTATTTGCCCTTATCTTCCAGCACCTGAAAAACCGCGATTTTTCCTTTGATATACGGCTCGGCGGCAACCTCGACGCGCGTCGGAATTTTCGTCAAATCGCTGACCGCCGCCATCAGTTTCTTTTCAACTTCGGCAAATTTCTCTTGCTCGCTAATGCTTTTTTCAAAATTGACATCGCAGCCCGCCAGCCCAATTGACAAAAATAAGATTGCCGCCAGAATTTTCATTTTTTTCATAGCCTTTCTCCCTTTTTATTTTTTATTCTCGACCCGGCTGAAGCCTTCTTGTTTCATAATTTTCAGCCGCTTGTTTTTCTTATCAATCACGATTTCGATTTGCCGGTCTTTGGTTCCGAAAG
>JAJAZE010000114.1 GCA_026785925.1 Pyrinomonadaceae bacterium | reverse complement strand
TTTCGGCAACCGACACGGGTTAAGCAACCTTTGCAGACGAAAAATTCGCCTTTCCCATCTGTCCTTCCGACGGATAAAAGCGGCGAAGGCTGAAATGTTACTGCTTTATTAAGATCAGAAAAGCCGGTGTATTCCGGCAGGGCTGAAAATTGAGTTAAGCTGACTCGATTTAGGTTTGAGTGTGTGCTTTTCAAAATGGGTTGTCAATAGATCGTGTTTTATTAATCGCACATATTTAATATAAGCGCAATTAATTTTTTGCAAGCCGCGCCGTTCAGTGTAATTTGGAAATCAGATGAAGTTCCGATCCCAATCGAAGAAATCACAATGAATTTTGTCCGATGATACGTTTTTATTTTTACTTTCATTCGTGTTATTGGTGTTTTTCGTGGCAAAATACTTTTTATGAAAACAGTCAAAGTCGAAAATCTAATCGAAGGTTTGTGCGCGATTCCCGAAGCGGAATTCGATTGTGAAAACGTCTATCGCTTTTTGTCGGAAAATCCGGTTGACGTTGATTCGATTGCCGTTTATTTTAATTGGAGCGAGAATTTTTACACGCGCAATCTGATTTTCAGAAACGAGCGTTTCGAAATGATGGCGATTTGCTGGAACAAAGGGCAAACGTCCAAAGTTCATAACCACGCCGATCAGATGTGCTGGATGACCGTTCCCCTCGGCAAACTGCGCGGGCAGAACTTTCGCGCCGTCGAAATTGATGAGACGAAAAATTACTGCAAACTCGTTGAAACCGATCAATTCAATTTGTCCGAATGCCTGACCGCCAAAGTCGAACTCGAAGAACCGATTCATCAAATTCTAAATTTAGCCGAGTTCGACGAACCCGCCGTCAGCCTGCATATTTACTCGAAACCGTTCAGCAAATGCCTTTGCTACTGCCGGGAAACCGACACGTTTCAAGAAGTTTCGCTCTGCTACACGAGCATCGGCGGCAAACTCTGCGACGGCATCGTGCTGTAAATTTTACGGATGTTTTTACAGGAAAAACTAAAAATTACGGCGGAAACCGGCGCGTATCAAACGGTCGAATCGGCAATCGTCGCCGCGGCGCAATGGCTCAAACTCGGTGTCGAAGCGGTCGGCGCACTCGTTATCGCCGCCGGTGTCGTGATGGCGATTTATCAACTCGTCGCGCATTTCAGCGACGAACAGCCGAGCAATTTCAACCGCGTCCGTCTGACTTTGGGAAAATATCTGACGCTCGCGCTCGAATTCCAGGTCGGCGCGGATATTTTATCAACCGCGATTGCGCCGAGTTGGGAACAAATCGGCAAGCTCGCCGCCGTCGCCGCCATCCGAACGCTGCTCAACTATTTTTTAACCAAAGAATTAATCGAAGAACAGAAACGCGAACAGCAATCGGAAATTGATAAAAATGAAATTTAGCAAAACCGTTCGGGCGGCGATAATCGTTGTCATTTGTTTGATTTACGCCGCGCTGCGCTTCTGGAATTTGACCGCTTCGTGTCTCTGGTTCGACGAAATTTTCAGTGTTCACGCCGCGACGCACGATTGGCAAAACCTGTTTTGGTTCGTCGCGCAGGATTTGATTCACCCGCCGTTTTTCTACTTTCTGCTGAAAATTTGGATTGCAGTCGGCGGCGAAAGTTTGTTTTGGCTCAGGCTTTTTCCCGTCACATTTTCAATCGTCGCCGTCGTCCCGTTTCTGCTTTTGTGCCGCCAGCTTAAA
>JAJAZE010000113.1 GCA_026785925.1 Pyrinomonadaceae bacterium | reverse complement strand
GTAAATAACTTCTTCGACCAGCGGCGCGGTAAATGTGGCGACGAAAGCGACTAAATAAACGACGGCGCGGGAAGTTTTCAGCATTCGGTCAAAATCAGTCTCGACTTCACCGAAGAGTTTTGCCAACGCGACGGCGACGGCATAAAAAACCACGAAGATAGCGAACGAATGCCACACTTTGAATCCGTTCCACCGCCAGCCGAGAGTCTCAAAAAAAGAGAATTTCTTTATTTTAGTGACGACCAGCCAAGCTAGAATCAGAGTGCAGATATGCGCCGGAATAATCGCCATAATCTGCAAAAAAACCGCCGTCGGATCAGTTTTCGCAAATCCTACGACTGCGCTTTGATCGGAAAAATCAAGCGTTTGAGTCGCCATATAAGGCAGCACGAAAAGGTTCGGGAAAACGACGATAAAAATCACGCTCGCCGCCCAAACACCGAACGCCGTCCAGCCGTTCCAAGGCGGATTGTTCGGCGAAACGGGAAACGATTCAGGTGAAGAAATTTTTTGATTTAACGAGGATTGCGGTAAATTTTCGTTTGATGGTTGTTCGTAGTTTTGCACGAGAGCAAGTTTAGCGAAAAAAGTTCAAGGTTCAAAATTTGGAAAATGGAAATTTACCTGTAAATTCAATATATCAACAGAATCTAATCAAACAAACTTTGAACCTTGAACCTTGAACTTTGAACTCAATAAAGCTAACTTAAAATCCCGTGAAGATGCCGCCGAAAATCTCCGAACAACCAGTTATCGTCGTTATTCCGGCGCGTTTTCAATCAACGCGGCTGGCAAACAAATTGCTTTTGCCCCTGGCGGGCAAACCTTTAATTCTGCACACGCTGGAGCAGGCAAAAAAAGCCGCGAATGTTTTGCGCGTGATCGTGGCGACCGATGACGATGCAATTTTTCAAACGATAAAATCGAGCGGCAGCGAAGTCGTGATGACTTCGGCAAGTCATCAATCGGGCAGCGACCGAATCGCCGAAGTCGCCGAAACTTTGCCGGAAAATTCCATTATCGTCAATGTGCAGGGCGACGAGCCTCTGATTTCGCCGCAGACTATCGAAAAAGCCGTCGCCGCGATTTTGCACGATGATTCGATTGAAATGACAACGACGTGCGAGATGCTTTACGACGCGAAAGACGTTTTGAGCGCGGATGTCGTCAAAATCGTCACTGATGAATACGGCTTCGCGCTTTATTTTTCGCGCTCACCGATTCCGTTTCCGCGTGAAGTTGTCCGGCAGCACGGAACATTGGAAAATGCTTTGCGCGAAGACCCAAATCTAATTTCCATCTACCGCAAACACACCGGACTCTACGTTTATCGCCGCGAGTTTTTGTTGAAATATACCAAGTTCAAGCGGACGAATTTAGAGAAAACGGAAATGCTCGAACAACTTCGCGCTCTGGAAAACGGGGCGAAAATAAAAGTCGTCGAAGTTTCCGAAATCGCCATCGGCGTTGATACGCGGGAAGATTACGAGCGCGTGAAAGCGATTATCGAAGCGCAAAAAATCTAGACTAATTGGAGCGCGGATTTCGTCCGCCAAGATTGCGTGAGCAATCTAAAAACTTTCGATTCAAATTTGAATTTGATGAAAAAGTTTCACGAACGCGAAACGCATTCGTGACGGACGAAATCCGCACTCCAACGCAATAAGTCACATTGCTAAAAGCGTCCCGATTATTTGCTTTTCGTCACAATCACCGGCAAATTTTTCTCGGCAAACAGACGATTGAACGCCGCAATGTCATTCGTTTTAATTTCCGCCAAACGCGCCAATTGAGCGTCAATTTTCCCCGTCAAATCGTTAT
>JAJAZE010000112.1 GCA_026785925.1 Pyrinomonadaceae bacterium | reverse complement strand
TATCTGCTTGCCGATGACGAAGGTCACGGTTTTCAGCGTCCGGTCAATAATATGGCGTTGTTCGCCGAAGCCGAGAAATTTCTGGCGCAGTATTTAAAAGGTCGTTATCAGGAAACGATGACCGATGCTTCAGCCAAACGCCTGAAGGAAATCACGGTTGACCCGAAAACCGTGGTGATGGCGAAAAAAGTCGAGATGAACGCCGCGCCGACGGTCAACCTCGGCGGCAAATGGAATATGACGGCGGACGCGGGCGGTCAACAGTTGCCGATGACGCTCGACTTAAAACAGGATGGCGCAAATTTGAGCGGCTCGTTCGCTTCGGCGATGGGCGGCGGAAATTTATCCGACGGCAAAGTCAGCGGCAATACGGCAATCGGAACTTTTAAGGTTGACGTTCACGGTCAAATGATGGAATTGAAATTGGAAAGCACGACTGACCGCGATAAAATGACCGGGACTCTATCCGGCGCGGGTTTGCCGCCGATTTCGTTTACGGCGATCAAAGACAAATAGTTTGCGACCGACAAACCGAAAAAGGGCGGCGAATAAATTTATTCGCCGCCCTTTTTCGTTAATTCGGAATCGGCGCGAAAACATCGGCGACGATTTGCCATCTGTTGCTCGCCAGTTTCCACACTTGAATCAGATTTCCTTTTTCCGTTATTATCTCGCCGTTTTTCATTTATCGGCTGCCGCCTGTAATAAAACCACGTCGCGCATTTCCTGCCCGCGCACAAAGGCAAATTGTCTGCCGTCTTTCGACCACGCGAAATTATAGAATTTCTCTTTCGGCAACCCCGCCATCTTTTGCGGTTCGCCGCCTTCGACTGCCTGCAGCCAGTAACCGTCATTCCAATCACGATAGGCGACGGCGCGGCTGTCCGGCGACCAGCGCGTCCCGATTGACAGCGTGGCGTTTTTCGGCAAATCGAATTGTCTGATAATTTGGTTGGTCGCCGCGTCGAAAACGGCGAGCCGGTATTTGTCGGTTTTATATGAAGCCGCGAAATATCTGCCGTCGGGTGAAAAACTGAGCCACGAAGTTTCTTTGTCGTTTAAGATTTCCGGTTCGCCGCCCTCAATCGAAACGCGCCGCAATTCGCCCGCGCCGTTTTCCCAGGATTTGTAATAAACCCAAAGATTATCCGCCGAAACAAACGGCTGAAAATTTTGCCGCCCGAAAGTTAATTTAACCGGATTGCCGCCGTCCGCATTCATTCGCCAAATGTCATAGCCGCCGCTGCGGTTTGAATGAAAAACAATGTAGCGTCCGTCATTTGAAACATTCAAAACGCTGTCTATCAAACCCGAAGCGGTCAGCGGTTTCGGCTCCGTGCCGTCCGCGTTCATCTGCGAAATAAATTGACTTTCGGTGTCCGAATTCGTGTAGATAATTTTCCCGTCGGGCGTGAAATCCATTCCCCAAAGTCCGTCGTATCTGCCGAACGAACTGAATGTAATTTGCCGCGCTTGGCTCAAATCTTCGACGGGCGCAATCCAGACGTTATTAAGCTGTCGGTGTTCGATTGAAAGCAGCAAATCGGACTTGGCGGAAAGGCTCAGAGATGCGCCGTAACTGCTCCGGTCGGTCGTAATATCGTGCGTTTTTCCGCTTGCGAGTTCGAGGTGCAGGATGCGGAATCGAACAACCGAAGCCCAGGAATTTGAGCCGACCGCCGTAATGATTAAACTGTTTCCGTCAACCGTCCAAGCCGTTTTCGAGATGTCGCGCCAGACATCGCTTTTGAGGCGTTCGAGTTTACCGCTTGAAATTTCGACCGTCACAATGTCGGAATTGAAATTATCATTATCCACTCCGGAAAAAGCCAGACGTTCGCCGTCGGGCGACCACGACACGGTTTCCGATTTTATCGCGCTCAGATAATAAGATTTCGGGAGCGAAATAATTTCGCGTTTTTCAGCCGTGTTCAAATCCGCAATCAATAAAGATTCCTTTTTATTCCCGGCATCATTTCGGCTGAAAGCGATTTTTCCGCCGTCGGGCGATAAGCTGAAATCGGTGATTTCGTCCAAAACTTTTTCCGCCACGCCGCCCAACACGGGCATTTTATACAATGCGGCTTGCGGATTTTTATCGTCACTGTAAGAAAAATAAAGTCGTCTGCCGTCGGGCGAAAACGCCAAGTCGTAATAAACCGCCGCCGCCGGACGCAACGGCAGATGATTTCCGCCGTCAACATAGCCGAGCCACAAACTTCTCTGCCCCAAATCGTTTGTCGTATAAGCGAAACTTTTCCCGTCCGGCGACAAAGCCGCGAGTCCGACTGTGCCGTTGGTCGTCAGTTGCCGAACGCTCGAATTGAGAAACGGAACGCCGTTTGAAGATTTTCCGTTCAGCCCAAAATAACCGCCGCCGATTGCCGTCATCGCTAAGAAGATTGACGAAACTATAAAAAGATGTCGGAAAGAATTCTGTCTAACAGGAAGTTGTTTGGAAATTTCGGGCGGCACTTGAATTTCCTCGTTAATCGTAATCCGCTCGATTTTATGATTTTCAATGATAATCTCGCCGTTTGAATCATCGTTCAACTCACCGACGAATCTATAACCTTTGCCCGGCACGGTCACGATAAACCGATGCTCGCCTTTTTTCTCGCCGAAAATTTTTCGCAGCGCGGAGACGTGAACCGTTAAATTGTTTTCTTCGACAAACTGATTCGCCCAAACCTTTTCCAGTAATTCTTCTTTACGAACAATCTGCCCGCGATTTTCTATCAGAGCGAGCAGCAGATCAAAAGCCTTCGGATTAAGCGCAATCGTCTGTCCGTCTTTCGAGAGCCGACGTTTTTTGGCATCAACTTGAAAATCCGCAAATGAATAAATCTGCTCCGCTGTCTCAATCATCGCTTTTAGGAAAATTTAGGAACTTTTAGCCTGCAAATTAAGGACTTTTAGCCGCCGTCCACGCCAAACTCGAATCACTCGGAAGAAATTACATCGAAAAAAATCGCGCCGTTTGCTTTTGGAAACGTGCTGATTTTAACAGAAAACCGACGGACAAACAACAAAATTTTAGACGAACCAAATGAAACAAACGCATATCCGAAGAACGGAAATCACGATTGAAACGCGCAGCCTGACGATTATCAGATCGCGCAACGTCAAGTCCGGCTGTGTTCGCTGTCAAAACTGTCAGACGCTAACGGCGGCTTTCACGCCGGCGCACGCCGTTCTGATTTTCCGCGTTGACGCGGCGGAAATCAAACGACTTTTTCAAATTAACCAGATTCATTTCGCCGACGATTCCGCCCTTTGCGGCAAATCGCTTGCTGATTATTTCAAACAGGAGATTCGCTATGTTGAAGATTAAACAAAACAATGATGTTCTTAAAAATTACAAATTTTTCATTTGGCTGATTTGCCTCTCGTGCGTTTTCGCGGCGATGCCCGGAACGGCGGCGGCGCAAACCACCGAATTTACTTATCAAGGCAGATTAACCGACAACAACGGCACGGCTTTGACGGGCAGTTACGATTTCGAGTTTCAGCTATTGGAAGCGAACAGCAATTCGCTCGGCACACAGACCAGGCTTGGCGTTTTCGTTTCCAACGGCGTATTCACGACGACGCTTAATTTCGGTTCAAACCCAAATTTATTTACCGGCGCGGCGCGGCTTTTGAAAATCTCGGTCAGACCGGCGGGCAGCGGCGCATACACGATTTTGAGTCCGAATCAGCCGATCACATCCGCTCCGTATGCGATTCGCAGCCGCGAAGCGACGACGGCGGACGCGGCGACTAATGCAGCGCAGCTAGGCGGCATTCCGGCGGCGCGTTTCGTGCAGTCGGACGCGGGCGGCAACGTCAGCGTCGGCGGCAATCTGAGCGTCGGCGGCAGTTTGACGCAGCCAATCGTCAACGCGACGACCGAATATCAAATCGGCGGGCAGAGAGTATTTAGGCTTGCCCCATTTAACACAACCATCATTGGTCTG
>JAJAZE010000111.1 GCA_026785925.1 Pyrinomonadaceae bacterium | reverse complement strand
CCGTAAGGCGTTTCGCGTCTGGTTTGCGAGATAATTCCCGCCGTCACGGTTTGCGCCAGTCCGAACGGCGAACCGATTGCCAGCACCCAATCGCCGATTCGCGCCGCGTCCGAATTGCCGAGTTTGATAAACGGCAAATCGCGTCCGGCATCAATTTTCAAAATTGCCAAATCGGTTTCGCTGTCAACGCCGATGACTTTTGCCGGATATTCTTCGCCCGACGATAAGCTGACGATGATGCGCGAAGCGTCGTCTATGACGTGCGCGTTCGTCAAAATATAGCCGGTTTTGTCCACGATAAAACCGCTGCCGACCGCTGACGACGGGCGGCGCGGAAGTATTCGGCGATAAAGTTCCAGCAAATCTTCCGGGCTGGTGGTTTCCGGTTTTTCGCTTTTCGTCGTCACTTCGGTCGGAACTTTGCCTTTCGTATCAATGTTGACGACCGCCGACTCGACGCGCTTGGCAACTTCCGCGAACGAAGCCGAAAGCATTTCGGGTGTCACGGTCGCGGTTCTCGGCTTTTCAGCGTCGGTTTGCGCGAACGATAAATTTGCGCCGATTCCAAAATACAAACACGCGCCAATCAAATTTATAAAGCAGATGCGAACAAGGCGCGAGAGAAAAACTTCAGATTCTTTTCGATAAACGGACATAAAATCTATTTCTCCTTAATTGTTGCCGGATTCGGCGGGTAAAACTCGAATGTGGTCAAAGTATAGCAAAAGACAATTACGAATTACGAATGACGAATGACGAGCGCAGAATCAGTTGGCGAATGATTTCCGGGTCGGCGGTTCATCTCATAATGTTTCACAATTCGTCATTTGTTATTGAATAAGTAGGGGAGAACAAATTTCACAGCGTTTTGATTTTGTTCAGAGTCCACGCTTCAGCGTGTTTTTCCGCCGCGCTTCGCTGGCGGAAAACAAACTAAAGTTTGGACTCTGAACGAAAACCAAAATCCCGGAATACTTTTTCTCACCTGCTTAATATAACTTTCATCACGCCTTTTTGTGCGGCTCTTTCGATTGCTTTCACGCCGTCGGTTAAGGAAAATTCCTCGCTGATCAGGCTTTCGACATCAACCGAATTATTTTTCAAAAGGTCGAGCGCAGGCGCGAAACGTCCGCAGCGCGAGCCGACGATGGTAATTTCATCAACCACGACGCGCCACGCCTGCCACTTCGCCGCGCCGTGAAAAGTTGATTTCAAAACTAATTTGCCGCGCGGTTTCAATAAATCCAAAGCCAGATTAAATCCCGCTTCCGCGCCGCTTGCTTCGACCACGACATCGAATTCTCGCCTTAATTTCAGAGCTTTTTCAAGCAGCACGGTTTCGATTTGACGCGCACGGACGAGCGCGAGTTTTTCTCGATGCTTTCCGACCAGAACGACATTGCGGCTTTTGAGAGCCAGCGATTGGGCGCACAAATTTCCGAGTTTGCCGTCGCCGATGACGGCAACTTTAGTTTCGGGCGTTATCGAAACCTGCTCGGTGATCCCGAAAGCCGCCGCGAGCGGTTCGACAAAAACGGCTTGCGCGTTTGAAATCGTATCGGGAACTTCCAGTAAATTGCGTGACGGTAAAGTCAAAAATTCCGCGTGTGCGCCGTCGCGCCCGATAATTCCTAAAACCGTTCGCGCCGGACAGTGCCGCGCGTCGCCGTGCCGACACCATTCGCACGCTCCGCAGCCGACATTGATTTCGCCGACGACGCGCTTGCCGATCAAGTGCGGCGCGTCCGCCGCCGATTCGACCACGCCGACGAATTCGTGTCCGATAGTTCCCGAAAATCCGGCGTAACCGCGCACGATTTCCAAATCCGTATTGCAGATTCCCGATTTCAAAACGCGCACGAACGCTTCCGATTCACGCTTCGGCTGGTCAACGTCAGCTAGATTTAATTGATTGTTTTCAACTCTGAGAGCTTTCATTGCAAGTGGATTTTGGTTTTTAGTCAATACGATTCGATTCCAAATTTAATTTCACCAATCGGCAAAAGCCAAAAGCCAAAAGCCAAAAACTAAAATCACTTCTGCGTATAATAAATTTTCAAATCCTTCTCGCCGGTAATCAGCCATCTGCCGTCAATTTTATCGAAGGTTAATTGCTGTTGAACTTTGCCGGCGGAATATTTGCCATCGCCCTCAAAATTCCATTCCTTATCCAGAATAGCCGTCGCTTTTTCGCCCGTCGCGTCCGGCGTGACTTTGAGATTGTCAATGTTAATGCTGATCGAATGATATGCGTCGAAAGCCTTTTGCCGGTCGGCGCGAATGCGGCTGATATTAACACGCCCGGCTTTGTAATAATCAACCGTGTCGGCGTATTGCCCGATATGCGTGTCGAGGTCGAGGTTTTCCGTCGAATCTTTCCAATCGTTAACGACCTCTTTGACTGCGTTGGAAATTTTTTTGGCTTCTTCGGGTTGGAGCGTCGGCTGCGCGGTCGGTGTCGCGGTCGGCGACGGCGCGGCGGCGAGATTGGCGTTTTGATTCGTCGTTAAATTAGCGTTTGCCGGACGATTTACCGGAGCATTATTGACACTGACGGCGACTGACGTTTTTTTATTATTAAAATAAAGCCACGCGCCCAAACCGCCGACTCCGAGCAGTAACATCGTTCCCAAAACCGACAGCACGACGATCATCGCCGTATTCGATTTTTTCGTTTCGCGCTGTTCGATTACGACCGGCGCGTTCGGCTGCCAATTCGCCTGATTATTTTGGTAAGAACTCGGCGGCTCGAAACGAATCGGCACGACGCGCTTCGGCACGACGAGCGTTTCCGATTCGGTGTCGTAGCTATCCGATAAATTCTGATCGGGAACTGCGGCGAGCGGCGTTCCGTCCTGGAGACAAAATTGCAAACCGTCGTCGGCGTAAGTCGTTCGGCAATTCGGGCATTGTTTCATAGTTTCTTACGATGATAAAACGAACGCCGATGATAGTAAATGGCGAATTTCGGCTTTGACTTTAATTTTCCCGCGCAATCATTTCCGCCGCCATTTTGCCCGACAGCAAAACCAGCGGCATTCCGCCGCCCGGATGCGTCGCGCCGCCGACGAAATAAAGGTTTTCAACTTTTTTGGATTTGTTCGGAACGCGCAGAAAAGCCGAGAAAATCCCGTTCGACGAAACGCCGTAAATCGAACCGCGATTCGTTCGATATTTGCTCTCGAAATCTTCCGGCGTAATTATTTGCTCGAATTCGATGGAGCTTTCCAAATCTTCCAAACCGCAATTTTCCAGTTTTTTGATAATCAAATCGCGGTAGCTTTGCGCTTCGATTTTCCAATCCGTTTTTGAACTCGTGTAAGGCGCGTTGACCAGCACGAAAAGATTTTCGCAGTTTTCCGGCGACTGCGTTGCGTCGGTTTGCGAAGTCGCGCAAATGTAAATCGTCGGATTCTTTGCTGGACGCAAATCTGTAAAAAGCGCGTCGAACTCAGCCCGGTAGTTGTCGGAAAAAAAGATATTGTGATGCGCCAATTGCGGAAATTTTTTCCTCACGCCCAACAGCAAAACGAAACCGCTGCACGACGGTTCGCGCCGGTCTAACTTTTTATTGTAAAACTTTTTATCAAGTAAATTTCGGTAAGTTTCAATCGCGTCGGAATTAGCGACGACGTAATCGCTTTTGAAAATTTCGCCGTTTTCCAATCGAACGCCGACGGCTTGTTTGTTTTCGACGATAATCTTTTCGACCGCGCAGTCGGTTTTGATTTTCACGCCCGATTCGTTTGCCAATCTCGCCAACGCTTTCGGGATTTCATAGATTCCGCCGCGCACATACCACGCGCCCAAACCGAATTCGACAAACGGCACGAGCGCGAAAGTCGCCGGTGTTTGATACGGCGACGAGCCGTTGTAAGTGGCGAAACGATTGAACAATTGTTGAAGTTTTTCCGATTGAAAAAATGCGCGATGGTGCGCGTCCAAATTTTTCATCGAAGAAATGGCGAGCAAATCTTTCAGATATTTCGGTCGCAGAAGTTTCGGCAAATCATTCAACGAATGAGCCAGGAAAGTTTTTTCAGCGATCTCGTATTTGCGGCGCGAATCGGCTAAATATCTGTGAAAATTTTCTACGTCCCGCGGCGCGATTCGCTCGATTTCTCGTGCGGTTTTTTCGATATTCGATGAAGCGTCGAAAACGGTTCGGTCCATCCAGAAATAACGGCAAATCGGGTCGAGCGGAACGATGGTCAGATAATCTTCGATGCGCTCGCCGCAGAAATCAAACAAGTCTTCAAAAACGTGGCGCATCGTCAAAAGCGACGCGCCCGTATCGAATTTGTAACCGTTCGCGGCGACGTAATTAACCTTGCCGCCGACCGCTTCGTTCTTCTCCAGAACGGTCACGTCAAAACCGCTTACAGCCAGCCGAATCGCGGCGGAAAGCCCGCCGAGTCCCGCGCCGATAACGATGATTTTCTTCATAGTGAAGTTTATCAAAAACGCCGCGCACCCAAAATAAAGCAAAGTATAATTTTTCGCCTCAAAAAATCGTGCTAGAATGCCTGAAGTGCATTGGCAACATAAGTTGAGCCGCTCTTTCGGCAGCCGTCAAATTTCGCACCTGAATCGTTTCAGAATTTAGAATTCTTAATTCTCACCTTTCGTTTTCGATTTATCAAGACACCCAAGCAACATCACGGATTTGATAAAATCGAAAAGGAAATTTGATAAACAAAATTATGAAATTTTGCCCAATCTGCAAAAACCGCTACGACGAAGAAATTTTGCGCTTTTGCACCAAAGACGGCACGCCGCTCGTCGAAGAAGAACCGAATTTTACCGCTCTGCCGAGCGAAAGCAGCAAAGAAGATTTGGGCGAAGACACCGTAATTCGCCGTAAGACACCGCCGCCGATTCCTTCGACCGCGCAGCCCGTTCCCGATTTCGACGATGAACCCGACCGCGTTTCGTCGCCGCGCATCGTCATTCCGACGACGGATTCCGACGGCGAACCGGAACCGCCGCGCCGCCGCGAAGGTGTGCGGGCGATGACGACCGAATCAATTCGCCGCCAGCCGCCGCCAAAATCAAACACGGCATTAGTCGTTTTTCTGACGGTTTTGGGAACAGTCGTGATTTTGGCGGGCGCGACAGGAATTTTTTGGTTTCTGAGCAATAAAAATTCCAACTCGAACCAGAACGCCAATTACAACACGAATTTTAATTCGATAGACATCAATCTCAACAGCAATCTTAACGTCGGCAACTCGCTCGCCAATTTCAATTACAGCAGCAACTCTAACTCTAACGCGAATGCTAATGCCAACGTCAACGTCAACACCAATCTGAAAACGCCGACTCCGACCAGAACGCCGACTCCGACACCGACCGCCACGCCGGACAGGGAAGCAAATGACAACGGCGCGGTTAATACCAATTCCAACGGTTCGCCGCCTTTGCCGCCGCCGTCGCCGAGTGTCCGCCCGACTCCGAGTGCTACGCCGCGCACTTCGCCAACCGCCGATCCGGGAAATCGCCCTGTCAACGCCGGAATCCTAAACAGCCGCGCGATTAATCTGCCGAAACCGGCGTATCCGCAGACGGCAAAACAAATGCACGCCGTCGGGCAGGTTGCCGTGCAAGTTTTGTTGGACGAAGCCGGCAACGTCACGTCCGCAAAAGCGACGAGCGGCAACCTTCTGCTCCGCGCTCCCGCCGAAGCCGCCGCTCGCCAATCGAAATTCAATCCGGTGCTGGTCAACAGTCAACCAGTTCCGGCTTCGGGCATTGTGCTTTATAACTTCGTCAATCAGGAAAACTGAAAAGAATTAGCCGCGAAAAACACGCATTAACACCAATCAAGATAAGTCATTTTCTTTTCTCATTCGTGATATTCGTGTAATTCGCGGCTAAATTTTTTTTAGGTAAATGACAAAGCCGCTTCGACGGCGCGGCGCGGGTCGAGAACGCCCCATCCTTGCCGGTCAACTTCGTAATGCGGCAGCCGTTCCGCCGAAGAAATTAAAATTCGTTTGATTAGCTGCGGCGTGAGATTCGGATTGGCTTCGAGCATCTGCGCGATGACCGACGAGACAATCGGCGCGGCGAACGATGTTCCGTCAACGTATTTGTAATGCGGCGTGATGACGTTTCCGTCGCGCAGTTTCAGCGCGATAATCTGGCGAAGAACGTGAACCGGTCGGTCGAGCGCGGCATCGAGTTCCGGTTCGAGCGTCGGACTCGCCTCGATTATCGCATACAAATCTTTGTCTGCGGCTTTGTCCAAATCATCGAGCAATGCGGCTTGCTGCGCCGTCGGCGTGTCGGGCAGAATCGGCGCGGGAACCCAAATCGAAGGCGCGATGATTTCCGGCTTTTGCAAACCGTCGAGCGTCGGACCGTAACTCGAACGATACATTCCGCGCTTCGCCCGATTGATCGAATTATTATCATCCAGCCCGCCGACCGAAATCGCCGACGGCGACGACGCGGGCGGAAAAACCGGATGATTCGGCAAATGTCCGGCGTTGCCGACGGCGCAGACAATCGTCAAACCCAATGAAACGCAGTCTTCGACCGTCTGCGAAAGCGAATCGTGCAGATAGGAATGTTCAAAATCGCCGCCCGCCGAAATGTTGATGATTTTGATATTAAACTGCTCGCGGTGCGCCAGAATCCACTCCAAACCGTCCTGAATATTTTGTTCGGTGATTCTGCCGGTGCGGGCTAGTTTCACCAAAACGACATTCGCTTCCGGCGCGATACCGCGATAAAAACCGTTTGACAAACCGCCGTTGCCCGCCGCGACGACCGAGGTCATCATTCCGTGCCAACTCGCCACGTCCGGCTGAAAAAGCGAAGCGACCTCGCCGTCGGTCGCGTTCATATTTTGATAAGCTAAAATGCGGTTGGTCGGTTCGGTCAAATCCTTGTGCGGATAAAATCCCGAATCGAGAAAGGCAATCGTCACGTTTTTGCCGGTAAAACGCTCGTCCGAATCAAGCCGGAGCGGTGTCGAAAGCACGAACGAACCGTCTTTATTCATCGCCGCGTCGCTGAAAATATGCGTTTTGGCGCGTTCAAAAAGCCGGACGCAGCGGGCGCAGACGGCTTGAAAATGATTGGTGTCGGGCGCGTTGGCGCGAATCAGATTTTGCAAATCGTCGGGCAAAGCCATCAGCGGCACAAATTCGTTTTTCGCCTCCCGCGAGCAAACCGGACAAACCTGTCCGCCCGCCGCGATGTCCGCCGTCGTCGCCTGACGTGAAAATTGAATGGATTCCAGTAAAGACATATTCGGTGTTAAAATGAAGTTAAGTTTTTCACAATCGAAAATTAAAATCAAAGAGGTTCAGCCGCGAACAGCACGAATTAACACGAATGGAGACCAGGCATTTTTCATTTTTCTTAAGCAAGTGAGCAAAAGTTTTGCGACATTTTGCTCCGTGTTCAGAGTCCACGCTTTAGCGTGTGCAACCGCCAGCGAAGCGCGGCGGTTGGCAAACTGAAGTTTGGACTCTGAACTTTTCAAAATACATCGAAACTTTTGCTCACCTGCTTAATTCGTGACTTTCGCATAATTCGCGGCTGAAAAATATTTTGGTATGACCACAAGAAAAAAACTCGGCATCGCGTTATCGGGCGGCGCGGCGCGCGGCTTTGCACATCTCGGCGTGTTGAAAGTTTTGCGCGAACACGATGTTCCCGTTGATTTCGTCGCCGGAACTTCTTCCGGTTCGATTGTCGGCGCGGCTCTCGCTTCGGGTTTGAGCGTCGAAGAAATCATTGAAATGGGCAGGAAAATGACGTGGTATCGAATGACCGGGCTGGCTTATTCGCCGAAAGGAATTTTGTCGAACGCTTCGATGGGCGCGTTTCTCCGCAAAAATTTCCCGCGCGATAAATTTGAAGATTTGCCGATTCCGTTCGCCGCCGTCACCTGCGATTTGCAGACGGGCGAAGCAGTCGTTTTGCAGAAAACCGGCGATTTGATAGATGCCGTCCGCGCCAGCTGCGCGATTCCGGGAATTTTCGCGCCGGTTGAAATTGACGGCAAACGTCTGTTCGACGGCGGTATCGTCGCCAACGTGCCGACCAAAGCCGTCAAAAAACTCGGCGCGGAAATCGTCATTGCCGTTGACGTTTTAGCCGCCGGCGCGACATATTGGGGAACGCCTTCGACGCTCGTCGGCATCTTTTTTCAATCAACGATGATGCTCCTTCGCGCCGCTTCCAAAGCGCATCACTACCGCGCCGATGTCGTCATCATCCCAAAAATCGCCCACTTGCGACCGGACGAAATCGGCAAAATGGACGAGTTTATCAAAGCGGGCGAAGAAGCCGCGCTCGAAAAAATTGACGAAATAAAAAAACTGCTTTTGACCGAAAATTAGAATCAATTCAGTTTGAGAAGTGTGTGAAGTTTTGAGTTCACAACCGAATTTTCGCTGGGACTGAAATCGAATAAAAATATAGGTAATGTCCTAATCTGACGGTGCTGAAAGTAAATGATTTTGACTTTTTAAAAGGCAGTTTATAGGTGTTTCAAAAGTTAGCGCAGAGACTTAGTTTTTAGAGTTTGATTTTGAAACAGCTTTTGAGACCCGTTAAAATAAGTTATCTAACCGAATTGCCAGACAAATTCTTTGTGACAAAAACGAGCGTTTTCGAGATGTTAAGAAAGTCGCTGTTTCGCTCTCACATCCATTGATCTGTTCGGTGCGACGTTATTGTCCACAAGCTACTCCTTTTCTCGAATCCTGATTCTGCCCGGCGCAACTACGCTAAAACGATTTGCAAACTCTGCGCCGTGAGTTTGCAAAGCCTCCGATACAATTTCAACTTTCTTTTCGGCTGATAAACCAACCAGCCGAAGCAAAACAACTCCGCCCGAACTCAAACGATTATCTCGGAAAACTATCTCGCCGAAATCTTTGTCTCCGGTAACAAGCAACGCAGATTTTTCATTGGCGCGGTCAAAAACAATGTTGTCGGAAATGCTCGGCTCAACTTCCGCCACATATAAAACGTCGTGTCCGTCTTGCCGCAGACGCTCGACAATTTGCCGGTCAACGCTTTCGTCCGCTAAAAGGTTCATACCGCTTCCGCTGAATAGGTCGGCAGATTTTGAACTGCATATAATAAAGCGGCTGAAATTGCTTGTTGTGTCAATCGCGGATGAGCGTCAAGAATCTGTTCAACGGTTTCTCCGGCAGCAAGTTTTTCAAGAATAAGCTCAACGGTGATTCGCGTTCCAGCGATGACAGGTTTGCCCATCATTATGTTAGGATTTGTTTCGATTAAGCTCGTTTCCATAGTAAGTTGAATTATACACCAAGCCACAAAAACCGCGTATATTTCGTTAGAACCCAAAAGCACCGAACGATTGAATTGACGTGGGGCGAAACCGAATACGCGCAACTCCGAGTTAAAAAGACAACGCGATAACAAAGTCGCTGTTTCGTCCTCACGTCTAATGACTTGTTCGACCGCCGTTTCATATACAACAACTATTTTGGAATGCACTTCTCACAAAGATTATCATTGCCCAAAATTACGGTGCTTCCAGTTTCGGTGAGCGTAATAGGAACATCCCAATAATACTTCTCAATTTCACCAAAAACGTATCTCCGCGATTGAGCAACAACCTTATAATTACCTACAGGCAAACGAATGCTAAACTTTCCATCAGAGTTGGATTTCGTTTCATAATCTGGAACATAAGCACGCGAGTTTCCTGATGTATTGGTTATTTGAACTGTAACTAATCCAAGTTTAACATTCTCTTTTCCATTAGTAACAATGAATATTTCGCCTTGCAATAACGCTTCTTTTGGTGTGTCTTCTTTCCAAGATAAAGATTGAAAATCAAATCCAAGTTTCGCAACGCCGAAAACTCCAAGCCCGACGACGAAAAGGGTTGCGAGAATTGTTGTTGCAGTTTTCCAAGAGTTATTCATAAGGTAATTCTCGCCGTATAAATTTCACTTAAACTTTATATCAGTCATCAATTAAAATTCGTTTCGCGTTTACCCGAAGCGGTCGAACGATTGAGATGACGTGGGCGGAAACCGCCACCAATCCCGTTATGAGTAAAAAGACAACGTGATAAGAAAGTCGCTGTTTCCGACTCACGTCCATTGAATTGTTATATGCGACCTCCCATAGATTCCTTAATAAAAGTGTCTAATTCCTTAACATTCCCAATTTGAAATTGAAAACTTGATGAGAAAGTAGGTTCTTTAAACTTCCTGAAAGCACTCGATTCTAACCCATCATAACCAATTTCTGAACTTAATTTTTCAGCAATAAGAGTAATCCACTTCCGCATGACTTCAACTTGCTCTGATAATTGTTTTGCATTCAATCCATGTCCAGTTAGCTGACCATGTAAAATTTTATTTCTATATTTTTTTCTGATTTCGTCTAGTTTAGGGCGTAGTTCGTCATAATCACCACCTACAATTTGCTGGAAGGATGTTCGATAAATGGCATCAAATCCCGAAATGTAATTGTCGAAATATAGATTTCGGAATGGGACGAAGGCTTTGATAATCTCATTTTTGTTTGAAGGTGAAAATGCAAGAAACTGAAAAACCATATAAACGAACAGTTTTCTGATTTGTTTCTCAACCTTAACCCATGAAAGTATAAAAGCGTCGGTGCGTCCAGTCTGCGACTCGCTTTTCAGTAAAAGGTCAACAGTTTCAAACTCTCTCTGAACATTTTTCAAATAGTCCACGAAACACCTCCAGATTCATTATAAAAGCACATAAGCAGGTATCAAAAAGTTTTGTAATATAATGAAATCATTACTGAGCGGTCTGAAAATTGCATAGCTCAAAATTCGAGATAAATGTCGTCAAAATAATTTGTCCGGTTCGATAAAACTGAAAACTTTAGCTGATATTTTCTAAAATCTCTTGGAGAAAGTTCT
>JAJAZE010000110.1 GCA_026785925.1 Pyrinomonadaceae bacterium | reverse complement strand
AGTAATAAATTCTTTGGTCACGTCAAACTTTTCGTCGAACGCTAAAAGAAGTCCCGCACCATCTAATTTGGAAGCGTCGAGAATCATCATATAACCGTTTTTCTTGGCAAATTCCTGCAAAGCGTTACCGATGTCCTGACGCACCGGCGACATCAATTTCGCTTCGCTGCGTTCCAGATTAGCTTTGTAATCTTTTTGTTTATACTCGAATTCCAAACCTGTTTTTTGATATTCTTCGTATTTCGTCTGAGCCGTTGTTTGAAGTTTGGTTTTATCAACTGCCGGCGGCAATTTCGGGTCGTTGAGCTGATTCTGCAAAGTTTCAAGCTCCGTCTTCAACGCTTGAAGTTTGTTGTTCATCGTTTGCAGCGTAGTCAGTTCCGGTTTCATCACGACTTCCAGACTGTTCATCGCGTTGACATATTTGGTAATGCCGTCTTTGGTGTCAAAAGCACCGGTGTTGACAATTCCGATTTTGGGCGTGGTCGTTTGGGCGAAAGCCGAAACCGCAAAGATTGCCGCAAAGAAAAATGTGGCGGCGATTGAACGAAATGTTTTCATTGTTTTTGTAATACTCCTTAAACTTGGTAAAAAAAGGCGAGTCTCGCTTTTTAGTTGATGCCTTTTAGAATCTTAAACCGTGTAATTTGTTGCTTGCTGTTTAGAAAAATTCGGATAAGAAAAAAATGTTAATTTATCAACAATCACTTGTCAATAACTGAATGAAAACGAATGAATAAGAATTAAGTGAAACGTCTTTTGTTTTATTCATCCTTCATCCTTATCCTTCATCCTTTAAAAAGTTCTGCCGACCGTAAATCGGAAACCGTTGCGCTTGCCGGGCAGAAACAAACCGGGCAATTCATTGGTAAAGCCGATTTTAGCGTTCGGATTATAATAATAAATCAGGCGAAACGGCACGTTGACGACCGGAACCTGAACGCGCAGTTCGAGACCGAGACTCGAACGAATGTCGCCGAATTTATTGAAAGCCGCTTCGTCAACGCGGAGCAACGTGTTGGTCTGCGCGTCGCCGCGAATGTAAAGCTGTTGAATGTTGACCGGCGGACTCGTCGGGCAGACTGCCGTCTGACAGAATATGCGTCGGAAAGCGTCGGTCGTCAAAATTTCGTTATTGAACGCAACCAAACTTCCGAATCTGCCTTCGAGTTCCTGATTCGCCCGCAGGTAAAGATTGGTCAAAGTTCCCGCGCCGACAAAAGTATCGTCGCGCAAAAACTCGCTGTTAATAGTCTGAGTGCCGGTTTTTCGCAAGTTAAAAACAGTTCCGACATCGGCGAAAGCCGCCAGCGAAACTGGTCCGAAAATCGGAATGCGGTATTCAAAGTTGCCGAGCAACTGCGTGTCGCCGCCGATAAACTGAAAGTTTTTCGCCAGTGCCGCTGCGTTCGTGCCGCCCGCGCCCGTAAAAGTTCCGCCCTGAATTAATTCGTTCAGCGTCTGACTGTCGAGAATCGTGGTCGCCGTCGGTGCGCCGCTGATGTTGGTGGCAAGCGTGACGTTGCGGCTCGTGACAAAGCCGTCGAAAGGCGCAATCGGTCCGATGGCGCGCGTCGTGTAACCGCGCAAATCGTATTCGCTGCCCAAGAAAAACCGCTCGTAGAGCGGAACGCCGCCGACGAACGCAATCGAGTTGGCATTTCTGATGTTTTCGGTGATGCCGAAACTGCCGACCGTCGCCGCTTTGATGCGGAAGCCGAAAACTTCGGGATTTTTCGATCTTTTACGTCTGACCGGAAGAAAATTCGTAAATTCGAGAGCCGGCGAATAAGTGCGGACATCGCCGCCTAAACCGGCAAATCCGAACGAAGCCGAGAGTTGTGTGCCGCGCAAAGTGTCAATGCCGTTGGCGGAAGGCTGGCGCGAATCATAGACAAAAGTCGGCGTAATGCGGCTGGTCAAAATGTTCGGCTGCGCGAAAATAACCGGCACGGCAAGCGTCGCGTCGCCCAATTGATTGACCGCCGGTTCTTTGATCGTCGTTGCCGAAAATTGGTAAGTCAAACCGATGCGCGAAAGTCTGGAAAACGCGCGCTTCGGTAGAAATTCAGAGAGCGGTGCGGTCGCAAACACCGACGCGCCGTAGGTTTGCTGCGTAAAAAGATTGCCCTCGTTCGTCGTCAGCGAACCTTGCGGATTGAGCGCGTCGAAAAGCAAACTCTGATTTTGCGACAAAAATGTTCCTTCGCCGAAAAATTTGTAGCGGCTGGCGAACAATGAAAAGCCGACGGAAATCGGACGGTCGCGGAAATACGGATTTTGGAATGAAAACTGAAAACTCTGCTGACGGTTGCCGAGACCGAACTGAAACGAAAGAACTTCGCCGCGTCCGAGCAAATTGTTGGTCGAGTATTCAAGCCCGAAAAACGAGCCGCCGATGCCGGAAACGCCGCCGTTTAAAGAAATCTGCTGTCTGCCTTTTTCTTTGACTTTGACGATTAAGTCAACGTCGCCCTGTTCTTCATTAGTGCGGATTTCGACATCCTGATCTTTATCGAGCGGATCGAAATACTGCGTTTGATTGAGTCGCAGAACGGAAACTTCGAGCGATTGCTGATTATAAATATCGCCTTCGTTAATCAGAAATTCGCGGCGCAGAACTTTATCGCGCGTGAAGGTGTTCCCGGTAAATTCGAGTCGGCGCAGACGGAACTGTTTGCCTTCGTCAATCGTGATTTTAACATCCACGATTCCTTCGCTCGGATTTGCGGGATTGTCCTTAAATTCCGGGTCAAATTCGGCGTTGTAGAGAACGAAACCCTGATTGCCATAGACCTTTTTCAGATTTTCATAAACGCCTTCCTGAAGCTGTTTGCCGTTGGCGATTTCGCCTTTCTGCAAACCGACGTAGGCTAAAATCTGCTGCTCGGAAAAAATCGAATTGCCCTCGACTTTCAACTCGCCGACGCGGAAAATTCTTCCTTCGGTAACAGGGACAATAATTTTCAGCGTGTCGTCTTTGGAAGTGACAATCGGCAGCGGAAACGACGAAAGCAGCGGCAGTCCGGTGCGCCGGTAGCCGAGTCCGACGACCTGCGGTTCGCCGATGCGGGCTTGGAAATAACCTTTGGAAAACATATACGACAACACGTTTTTGCGTAAATCGTATTGCAGCTTTTTGACATCGAGAATGTCGGTTCCCTTAAAGCGCGTGATGATTCCGGTTTCCTTAACGAGCAGCAGTTGATTACGCAGTTCGCCGTCTTTGAAAACTTCGTTGCCTTCGAATTCAATATCAACGATGCGCGAACGATTGCCCTGGTCGGCGATGAAGGTAATAGCGGTTGACGTTGCCGAAACTTCTTCGGCGCGAACTTCGATTTTTGCGTTCGGATAACCTTTGGAGGCGAGTTGTTCGCGCAGAATACGAACCGCGTTCTGCGCCTTAACCGGATCGTAAACCGATTCTTTTGAAATGCCGACGCGCTGTTCGCGGAACGCTTTCAAGATTTCCGATTCCGGCACGGCTTTGAAGCCTTCAAATTGTAAATCACGAATAATCGGCAATTCACGAACCGTAAAAATCACGTTCACGCCGCCGCGCACGCCCGGCTCGGTCGAAACTTTGGTTTCTACTTTGTCAAAGAAATTGAGCGAGATCAGCTCGCGCAAATCGCGTTCGATCTGCGTCTGATTATAAACATCGCCCGGACGAGTTTTGATATAGTAAAGCAAATCTTCGTCGCGCAGACGACGATTGCCCTCGATATTAACGTCTTCAACAAGTTGCTGCTGATTAATAGTTGTTTCATTTGCCGTTAGGTTTTTCGCTTTTTCACCGGTTTCGGCTAACGTGGGAGCCGCCGATAGCATAAAACTCAATAAAACAAGCCCAAAGAAGCGAAGAATGTGCATAAGAGCGATTTCCTTATAATTGCGATAATTGCGTGATTTTTCGGCTGCCGTTGAAGCCGGATAATAAATAATGCTGGTCGAACTCAAAATAATCTCGAAAATGTAATTTATAATTAAATTAAAAAGGTTTTTTCGCTGGGTTGATTACGCGGACTTTGATTCGACGGTTTAAGTCTTGGTTGCCTTAACGAAGCGCGATACTTGCCAACAAACTTCCGAATTATACAGATAAATAGCTGAAAAGGAAAAAGAGGCGAAGGTAAAAAGGCAAAAGTAAAAAAGCAAAAGTCGGAAGTTGCCGACCGAAATCATACTTTT
>JAJAZE010000109.1 GCA_026785925.1 Pyrinomonadaceae bacterium | reverse complement strand
GAACTGAATACTTCGATGAATCTGCCCGAATGGAACAATCAAAAAGTCACAATTATGGGCGAAGACGATGCCGTGATGACCGAAAAAGGATTTGAATTCGTTCGCCCACGCCAGACGGAGTTTTATTTGATTAAGTGATATTCAAACAGGATGGACAGGATTTACAGGATATTTCAAACATAAATAATTTATCCTGCTAATCCTGTCCATCCTGTTAAATTTTTCTGCTCTATTTATGATTTCAATTTCCGAAGCCTTGAAAATTATCGAAAATCAAGTTGGCAAACTCAAAGCCGAAACGATTGATTTAGTCGAAGCCGTCGGGCGCGTTTTAGCGGAAACGGTCAAAGCCGATATGGATTTGCCGCCCTTTAATCGTTCGCAGATGGACGGTTTCGCGTTGAAATCGAAGGATACGAAAGACGCGCCCGTAAATTTGAAAATCATCGGCGAATCGGTGGCGGGAAAAGGCTTTGACGGACGAATGAAGTCCGGCGAATCGGTCAGGATAATGACCGGCGCGAGATTGCCCGAAGGCGCGGACGCGGTGCAAAAAGTCGAATTGACTGAGGAAAACGACGGTTTTGCCGAGATTACGGAAGCGGCAAAAAGCGGTCAGCATATCAATTTGCTCGCTTCGGAAATCAAAAGCGGCACGAAGATTTTCGGCGCGGGCGAAATTATCAACGAACAGATGATCGCCGCGATTGCGTCATTCGGCTACGCGAAAATCAAGGTTTTCAAGCGTCCGAAAATTGCGATTCTTTCGACCGGAACCGAAATTGTCGGGATTTCCGAAATGCCGCAAAAGGATCAGATTCGCAACTCCAATTCGATAATGCTGAAGATCTTCGCCGGTAAATACGGCGACTCGAAAAGTTTGCCGACTGTGAAAGACGATGTGGAAAGTTTGACGGCGGCGATTGAAAACGCGCTGGAAAATTACGACGTTTTAGTCACGACCGGCGGCGTTTCAGTCGGCGATTATGATTTTACGAAAACGGTTTTGCGGGATTTGGGCGCGGAGATTTTCTTTGAAAAAATTTCTCTGAAACCCGGCAAGCCGACGGTTTTTGCCAAACGTAACAATTGTTTGGTTTTCGGATTGCCCGGAAATCCGGTGTCGTCCGCCGTGACGTTTTATCTGTTTGCGCGAACGGCGATTTTACGGATGCAGTCGGCAAATAATTGCGAATTACGAAAAGGATTTGCCATCGTTGCGAGCAAAATCAAAGCCGCCAAAGAGCGCGATTCGGTGTTGCCCGCGCTGGTTGCGACGAACGCAAAAGGCGAATTGATAATCGAATCTTTGCGCTTTAACGGCTCGTCAAACTTCATCGCGTTTGCGCGGGCGAACGCGCTCGTGTTTGTGCCGCAGGGAAAAAGTTTAGAAATCGGTGATGTCGCTGAGATTATGTTTTTGCCGTGATTCCGACTAACATTATCAAAGAAAAACACGTCGCTACCGCTCTGTGTTCTGACAGGAATTTATGAACAAACTTTCACACTACGACGAACACGGAATTAAGATGGTTGACGTTTCCGGCAAAGCAACGACCGCGCGGCGGGCGGTTGCGTCGGCAAAGGTTTTGCTGAATCAGGAAACAATCGAAATCTTAAAATTAAACGAAAACCCGAAAGGCAGTCCTTTGGAAATCGCCCGCATCGCCGGAATTATGGCGGCAAAGCAAACTTCAAATCTGATTCCGCTATGTCATCAAATTAATCTTTCAAAGGTTGACGTTCAAACCGAAATCACCGAATACGGCGTTAATCTGCAAGCCGAAGCGAAAACGAATTCGCCAACCGGCGTGGAAATGGAAGCGTTGACAGCGGTTTCAATCGCCGCGCTGACGATTTACGATATGTGCAAAGCCGTTCAGAAGGATATTCAAATTACGGAAATTCAATTGGAATCGAAGTCGGGCGGCAAATCAGATTTTGGAAAGTCCTGAAACCAATTTAGCATCAGCCGATGCTAAACGAAAACAGGAAGTGATAGCCACAAAAAGGCACAAGATTTACAAAAAAGAATTTTAAAATCTTTTTTGGGTTTTTTGCGCCTTTTCGTGGCTATCCTTTCTTATCTTGATTTACGTTACCTAATCAACGCATCGGCGGCGGCTTCACCCGTTTCGATTGCGCCTTCCATAAAGCCCTGCCAATCGGCGAGATGTTCGCCCGCGAAAAGAATTTTGCCGTGCGGACGCTGTAAAATCGGGCGAATGCCAAACCATTGTCCGGGACGATAAAGCGCGTAGGCTCCATCGGTGAATTTGTCGCGCTGCCAGGCGTAGGATGAAATCGCTTTTGCTAATTTCGGCGAATCTTCGTTGAAATCAACCAGATCGCGCGTGATGATTTTCAAACGCCGCTCGTCGCTTTGCGAAGCCAGCACGTCCGCTTTTTCGCCGACCGCGTAGCTCGTTAAAATTCCCTGAGTCCCGTTTTGATTCTGCGTGCTGTGAAAATAAAAATGCGATGTCGTGTCGGAAACCATCGAAAAGTTTTCCGCCTTCCAAAACCTTTTGTCATATAAAACACTGTTTTTGCAGATGCGGGCGTAAATCAAACGGCTCGCCGCTTCCGTCTGAATCGTCGGCAATGCCGGATTAAATTTTATCTTCAGCAAGCTGTTGATCGGCGCGGTGCAAATGCAGGCATCGGCTTTGAAAGTTTCGGCGGCGGTAACAACCGACACGGTTCCACCCAGTTGATTTATTTCCGCGACCAATGTGTTGGTTCTGATATTCTCCGCGCCGATTCTTTTCGCAAACTCTTCGGCAAGCCGCGAATTGCCGCCGGTCATTTTATAATCCATCTCGTTTTTCGGACTCGATTCGGCGTATTCGGCGGCGGCGGCAAAAGCCGAAACGTGGCGGATAGATTCGCCGAAATCAGTGCTGTCCGTCAAATCTCTGAGTCGCAGATCGTCTTCCGAGAATCCGATTTTTTCCAGATATGTCCACCAATCGTAACGGTCGAGCTTCGTTTTTTGGGCGGCGGTTAATTTGTCGTAACCTTTGATGAGTTTTTCAAACGCGGCTTTTGCCGTCGGCGAAAAGCCCCACTCGTTCGGGCGCGAAACTTTGCCGTTTTGCAGCAGATAATCTTCAAACTGATGTTTTTGCAGCGGAATACTGAAATCGCGGCAGAGTGATTTGAGTCGTTCGTGGCTTTCGCCAACCCATTCCGCGCCGAGTTCAAACGTCAGATTCGGATTTTCTTTGAAGGTTTGAGAGAAAACGCGCCCGCCGATACGGTTTCTGGCTTCCAAAACCGTCACGTTCCAACCGGCGTTTTTTAATTTATAAGCGGCGGCTAAACCGGAAAATCCCGCGCCGATAATAACGCAGGATTTTTTACGTTTCTGGGCGAAAACGTCTTTCGGCGCAAGCGCGACTCCGAGCGAGGTCGCGCCCAGGATTTTCAAAAATTGGCGGCGGTTATTTTTGTTCGACATATTTTTTTCGGTCAGCAGGAACTTGGGAAATTATTATACTTATTTTTTGTAATTAAACACGCGCCAGAGGTAAAGAACGATGATTGAGCCGAAAACGATGTAGGCGGCAACGTCGAGATATTCGCCGATTTGCCGAAAATTCGTTCCCAGGAGATAACCGGCGTAAGCCAGAATGCTCGTCCAAACGCCGGCACCGATAGCGGTGAAAAACAGAAACGAAGCGAGATTCATTTGATTGAAACCCGCCGGAATCGAGATAAAAGAACGAATGCCGGGTATGAGTCGGCAGAATAAAACGGCATACGCGCCGTGCCGGTCGAACCAATCGTCGGCGCGGTCAATGTCGGCGGGCGAAAGCGTCAGCCATCTGCCGTGTCGCGTCGCAAATTTTTTCAATCGGTCTTCACCGAGCTTCGCGCCCAGATAATAAAGCGGCAGTGCGCCCAACACCGAGCCAAGCGTCCCGGCGATAATAACGCCAGGCAGCGAAAACTTATCATCCGTCACCATAAAACCGGCGAGCGGCATAATAAATTCGGACGGAATCGGCGGGAAAACATTTTCGACAAACATCAGAAAGACGATGCCGAAATAGCCGCTCGAAGCGATCAGATTCATTATCCATTTGGTCATTGCGAATTATTTCAGCATTGGCGAATTTCACTTGCCGGAAGTCCGGCAGCCGTTGATTCCGGCGACAACCGAACCGGCAGCGAGACGGCTGAAAGCACGACCGCGTTTTCTTTCGCTTTTTCGTAAAACGGCTCGGAAACGTCAGCTAAACTCGCATAGCCGGAAGTGTCAACGTAAATTTCGGTCATTCGTTTTCGCCGCGCATCTCGCGCATCAAATTTTCGCCGAGATATTTGTCGTGATTGTCCGCCCAATCGGGAACGTCGCTTCGGAACGCGCCGACGAATTCGTCCAACGGGTCAGCCGTCGGTTGAGGCTTTTTAACCGCCAATCTTTCGAGCGCGATTTCTTCAATCTTGCGCCCTTCCGCTTCGGCTTCTTCGACGATTGGCTGATAAATACTTTCGGGAACTTCTAATAAAAGTGAATGTGTCATCTCTCTCACCTCTCAAACGCAATTTCACTTGAAAACTTTTTCTATGGAATATTTAGTTTTCAGATTTATGAAAATTCTTCGACTCCTCGATTATAGTGGTTAAAGCTATATTTGATTCATGAATTTGTTCATTCGTCCAATCAGTTGGATCAGCCCAGTAATTGCCTTTCAACATACATCTTCGTGATAAATCTTGTGTCGAGTCAGAATCAATTTTAGACAAATCAGCAGATGCTTTAATCCATAACTGCATTAAGTTTCTCTCCATCTCATAGTTTTGAGGCTCGTTTCGTTTTTCAACTGATGTTAAATACGCTTTTGTTTCAAGTGCCGCTAAATTCAATGAATTAATAGCGTTCTTCATATTCTCAGTACTTCTTTCTTTTCTTATATCACCTCTGTTAAGCCATTCACGAACTTGATTGAAAACCAGTATTAAAGTAGTAGCTTCGATAATCATTTTGAACCTCGCTAATTATAAATTTCCTCGTTTCTCAAGGTTAGACTTACGACAGAGAATTTGAAGATTTCCTACTGATGCTCTGCCTAAACTAAAAGATATTACATATTCAACCTCAAGATAATTCTCTTCCTCTCCCAAACGCATTTTGACAAGTAGTTATAAGTCTAATTTTGAGAGTCAATATTTTGCAATTAAAAAGTCTGTCAAACTTAAGAATGACAGACTTTGCTTTTTAACCAAGAGTGTTAATTGCGAAAACTTACCTCACGATTAACCCTCGAAACAACCTCGTCCCAACTAAATCCGCGTATGAACGGGTGAAGTGCAATTGGAGCAATGAAGTATTTGTATGTTTCACTTTTCCATATTGGAACAACAGTCCCTTTCATTCCAGATAAACGAATATCTAGCTGCAAATTTTTAATAACTTCTCTTTTTTCGTCATAAGACTTTTTACCAAAAGAGTCATCGAATGGTACGAGGATTAACTCAAAACCTATTTCCTTGAAATAGGCGACATTTAGTTTTGTCATTTTGATTTCCTCTTATTTTAGTTTATGCACTATTGCCAATTAACTCACCCGATACCCACTGGCGCGGTGGACACAATCTGTGTTCCTTTTTGCAAACCAGTACAGGTCAGACAGCACAATTAACAAACAATTAAATGCGAACTAATAATATGCCTAAGAGCAATCATCTGTCAATGAAAATCTTTCAAAAACACAATTTATTGGAACGAATTTGGAGGCAACACCAATATATTGTGTTTTTATATACACTTTAAGTTTTATCAATCAAATTCTTATATTCCCAATCTTCTCAGTCTTCTTCTCCGAAGTCGGTTTCAGATATGGCGCGTTCGCCTGTTCGCGTTTCTCCTGCGAATCGGTGGAATGCCAGCGCATCCATTCCGAAGGCGCGTCGAAGGTTTCGCCGCCGTGCTGCGTCAGGCGTTTGCGGATGCGGCACATCACGGGCGTGTTGATGCCGACACCGCTAATGATGGCTTGACCTTTGGTGAGGGCGGGCAGTTCGGCGAGCATCGCGCGTCCTGCGCCTTCGACTGATTGGGCGACGGTTTGCTGGTCAATCGGGTTGACGATTCGCATAATGATTTGCGTCATACATTGCGAGAGAACGTCCTGGTCGAGTTTGCCCGGTCGCTGCGTGATTAGCCCGATG
>JAJAZE010000108.1 GCA_026785925.1 Pyrinomonadaceae bacterium | reverse complement strand
CGACGGCGATTTGGATTTGGCGCAGATAACCGATAACAATGCTGCGCCGCTGCATCTTTATCGCAATGACAGCGGAAAATTTGTTGACGTGACGCGCAACGCGGGCGATTTAGCAAAATCGTTCGGCGTAAACGGCATCGGCGTTATCGCGGGCGACTATGACAACGACACTTTCGCCGATTTGCTCATTTTCGGAAGCGGACGAACGACGCTTTTCCGAAACACCGGCAAAGGCGGTTTTACAAATACGACGGTTGCCGCGAAATTGCCGGAATCGCTCAAAATTTCAATTTCCGGCGCGTTCGTTGATGCCGACCACGACGGCGATCTGGATATTTTTCTCGGCGGTTATTCGTCCGGCTCGAACGCTCAACCTGCTTCAAATCGCCTTTGGCGCAACAACGGCGACGGCACTTTTACGGACATTTCCGAAGCGGCGAAAATTGATGCGGTGAACTACGCCGTCGCCGTCGTGCCGACCGATTACGACAATCGCCGCGACATTGATTTTTTCGTTTTGAACAAAGGCGGCAAGCCGAAACTTTTCCGCAATATGCGCGACACTTCTTTCCGCGACGTGGCTGAGGAAGTCGGTTTGACTGCAATTGGCGATTGGACGTGCGCGGCGGCAGGCGATTTTAATAAAGATACTTACACCGATTTCTTTCTGGGCAAAACCGATGGCGGCGGCGTTTTTGCCGTTTCCGACGGACGCGGCAAATTCGTTTTCAAAGACGCGCCGCCCGGAACGGAAAACGCCGCGTCCGCGCAGTTTCTGGATTATGACAACGACGGTTTGCTCGATTTAATCGCCGCGACGAAAAAAGGTTTCGTCATTGCGCGTAACCTGGGCGATTCGTGGACGAACGCCGATTCGTCGGCGTTTAAGTCAAACTCGAATAAGCTAATCGGAAGTTCCAGACAAGTCTTGTCGGGCGATGTTGACGGCGACGGCGACGTTGACTTGTTCGCGTTTGCCGCCGACGGCAGTTTGCAATTTTGGCGCAATGACGGCGGCAACGCTAACAATTCGGAAATCTTGCGCCTTCAGGGACGCGCCAGCAATAAAACCGGCATCGGCGCGAAGATTGATTTGCGTTCGGGCAGTCTGGCGCAAAAATTAGAGAGTTACGCGGCAAGCCCGATGCCCGCGCCGTCACAGATTCATTTCGGCTTGGGAAAGCGCGAAAAACCCGATGCCGTGCGCGTCATCTGGGCTTCGGGAACGGTGCAGGCGGAAATTGATTTTCCCGAAAAAGCCGGAAATCGAACGGCAAAAACTCTTGCGCCTTTCAAAATCGAAGAACTCGACCGCAAACCTTCGTCGTGTCCGTATCTTTACACTTGGAACGGCGAAAAATTTGAGTTCGTCACCGATTTTTTGGGCGGCGGCGAGATGGGCAATTGGAAAGAAGCGGGCGCGTATCATTATCCCGATTCGGACGAGTTCGTGCGAATTACTTCCGACCAACTCAAGCCGAAAGACGGAAAATATGAAATTCGCATCACCAACGAACTCGAAGAAGTTTTGTTTCTCGACCATCTGAAACTCGTCGCCGTCGAACACGACGCGGACGCGGAAGTTTATCCGAACGAAGGTTTAGGCATTCCGACCGCCGGACAACGCATTTTATATACGACAAAAAACGCGCACGCGCCGCTTTCGGCGGTTGATTCAAACGGAAAAAACGTGCTGGCAAAAATCGCCGGACTCGACCGCGTTTTTTACGACGATTTCCAATCGCTGAACATTCGCGGTTACGCCGCGCCGCACGATTTGACTTTAAACTTGGACGACCGGAAAGGCTTCGACGGCAGAACGCTTTTGCTTTTGACCGGCTGGACTGATTACGCCTATTCGTCGGATAACGTCGCCGCTTCGCAAAGCGGAAAATCGCAATTTCTGCCGAAACTGCAAGTCAAAAACGCGAGCGGCGAATGGCAAACCGTGATTGACGGCATCGGCATTTCCATCGGGCGACCGCAAACTTTAGTCGTGGATTTGACCGGCAAGTTTTTATCAGACAGCCGCGAAGTTCGCATCGTGACGAATTTCAAAACTTTCTGGGATAAAATCGCGGTTGACACCAGCGCACCAAAAGATGTGAAAACGATTGAATTGCGACCGGCGCAAGCCGATTTGCGGGAACGCGGATTTTCCGCAGAAATCAGATTCGGCGCAATGATTTCACCGAATTATGACCAAATCTTAAACGACGGACGCTGGAAATACTTTTCGGGAAACTTTACTAAACTCGGCGCGGTCAATTCGCTACTCGAAGCGTCGGATGACGTTTTCGTCATCTCGAAAACCGGCGACGAATTCGTTTTAAGTTTCGACGTGCTGCCCGAATTACCCGAAGGCAAAAAATACACGTTTCTGCTTTACGCCGACGGTTACAGCAAGGAAATGGACATCAATTCCGGCTCGCCCGACGCGGTTTTTCCGCTGCCGTTTGAGCGAATGACCAAATATCCATACGGCGCGGACGAACATTATCCAATGACCGAAGAAAAGCAGAAAATTTATGACCAATACACGACGCGCCGAGTGAAAGGCTTGCTGCCGCGCATCGAAACGTCTTTTTTGAAATAGCTGTCTAAAGATCGTTTATCATTCGTCCGTGATTTTATGGAACATATTCGATATTCAGCCGCCGCGATTCAGACGGATTTGGCTAATCCGACCAATCGCGCTGCGATGCGAAAAAACACTGATCGAATTTTGCAGTTAATTGATGCGGCGGTCGAGGGCAGCGCACCGTTTCTGCCGGTTAAACTCGTCGTTTTTCCCGAATTCGCTCATTGCGCGCCGGTTTTTCCCTCGGTCAAAGAATTGCGCGAAAAGCTCGCCGTCGAATTGCCGAACGAACATACTGAAAGGCTGATTGCCAAAGCTAAAGAACATCACATTTATATTCAAAGCGGGACATTTCTGGAGGTTGATAAAAAATATCCCGACCACGTTTTTAACACGACTTGTTTGATTGACGGCGCGGGGATTTTGTATAAATATCGCAAAGTCAATCCGTGGATTCCCTTTGAAGTTCATTCGTCGCCGCACGACATCGAAGGTTACGAAGAAGAGCTTTTTCCCGTCGCTCAAACCGAGATCGGCAACATCGGAACGGCGATTTGCTACGACTGGCTCTTTCCCGAAACCTTACGTCAATTAGCGATGAACGGCGCGGAAATTCTCGTGCGCGTGTCGGCGTATATGGACCCCTGGAACGCGACCGAACCGATGGATTGGTGGACGATTATCAACCGCTGTCGCGCACTGGAAAATATGTGTTACGTCGTCGCCTCGAACCAAGCCGCGAGTCTCAAACATTATCCGCCGTATTCGTGGTCGGGCGGTTCGATGATCGTTGATTTCGAGGGCAGAATTTTAACCAAAGCATCCGAGGGCGCGGGCGAAAAAATCGTCGTCGCGCCGATTGATATTTCGGCTCTGCGCCACGAACGGCAGACGCGAAAAGGTCATCATTTGCTCGCCCACCTGCGAACCGAAGCGTATCCGGTTTATCGAAAGCATTTTTACCCGCCGAAATCGGGAGAAAATCAAACGCCGGAATTATCTTATGAAAGCAATAACGAGTTGATTGAAAAATCAAAAAGCCGGATCAAATTTGAAAACTAAATCGGAGGGCGGAACTCGAAATTTTTATTTGAATCGAGAGCAGGATTTTTTCGTTCGCTTAAACTGTTTTCTCCGGTTCTCTGCGCCGCTGCTCGCCAAATCTATGCTCAAGACCGGATGTTTTCGACGAAATCACGAAACATTTTCACGCAGAGGCGCAGAGAACGCAGAGTTTTTTAATCTTGATTCGCATTTTAATATGGTTTAACTTGCGGGTTCAGTTGCTTTGCCTTTCGGTAGGCGGCTTCGGCTTCGGCGATTTTACCTTTGACTTTTAGGGCTTTGGCGAGATGGTAAAAGCCCTCGGCGTTGGCGGGCGTGAGTTTCGTGACCGTTTCAAATTGCGTGACGGCTTCGTCAATTTTTCCGGCTTTGAGATTGGCAATTCCGGTATTCAGCGTGAACATCGCGGATTGATTGGTGGTTTTGATGCGGTTGAGCCGGGCGGCTTCCTGCAATTCAACTTTTGCGCCTTCGATGTCGCCTTTCGAGCGCAGAGTCGCGCCGAGCGTGTTATGAATTTCGGGCGCGTCGGGCAGTAATTTGAGCGCGGCGCGGAACAGCGTGATCGCTTCGTCAAACTTGCCTTGCTGCTGTTTGACCGAGCCGAGCGTGTAAATCGCTTCGCCGTAGTCGGGTTTAATTTCGGTCGCTTTCAGAAATGCAGCGGCGGATTCGTCGAGTTTGGCTTGCTGGAGCAAAATCACGCCGAGCGTGTAATGCAATTCGGGTAAGGTTGCGGGCTGTAATTCGATGGCTTTGTTTAATGATTTGACGGCTTCGTCGAGTTTGTCCTGATTTTTCAGCGCGAGCGCGAGATTATAATATGCGACGGCATCGTCGGGCGCGAGTCTGATTAAATCCTGATAATTTGTGACTGCCGCCACGAAATCGGATTTTTGAATCAGCGCGATGCCGAGATTATGGCGAATCGTCGTATTGTTCGGTTCGATGCTCAAACCTTTTTGAAAAACTGTAATTGCTTCGTCGGGCGAGCGTCGGTTGACGAGCGCGAGACCGAGATCGCTGTAACCTTCGACGAAATCGGGTTTGAGTTTGACGACTTCGCGGAATTCCTCAATCGCCGAATCCAAATCTTCGTCGGCGATGTATGCCTCAGCCATCGCTTGTCGGACTTCGAGCATTGCGGGCGCGAGTTTGACGGCTTGTTTGAGCGACGAAATCGCCGACGGCAGATTGCCTGTTTTGCCGTAAGCCAAACCCAAATAATAATGTGCGTCAGTGTTAGTCGGCATCAATTTTGCGGCTTGCGCGAGCGCGGAAATTGCGCCCGTCGCGTCGTCCGAAAATAACTTCGCCGTGCCGAGATAATAATGCGCCTGCGCCAGTGTCGGTTTGAGTTTAATGGCAATTTCAAATTCTTTAATCGCGTCAGGAAGCTGATTGGTCGCCGCTAAAACAAAACCGATTGCCGAATGCGCTTCGGCGGAAGTCGGCGCGATTTTGGCGGCTTCGCGGTATTCGGCAAGCGCGTTCTCCGCATCGTTTTGCTGCTGATAAAGTGCGCCCAAAAGCAGATGCGGCTCGGCTGTTTTCGGGCGCAAGACAATTGCTTTTTTGAATGAATCGGCGGCGGAACTGAAATCCTGAACTTGTTGCTGCGTCAAACCCAAAGCGACAAACGCTTCGTAATATTTCGGATTCGCCTTGACCGCTTTTTGAAACTCCGCAATCGCGCCGCTGTAATCGTTTTTCTTCGCCAAAGTCATTCCTTTTTGATAAATCGCAACGGCAGAATTTGCGCCTTTCTGCGCGAAAATCGTCACGGAAACTATTGCCAGAAACAGAAACGCGAAAGAAACTTTGTGATTTTTTTTTGCCTGCATAATAAAAAATAAACTGAAAGTCGGAAACGTAAAAGACTGGAGCGCAATCCGTCCCGGTTGCAATGAGCGTCGTTTTTTGACGCGAAAAAGCCTCCCACCTCTCGAATGTTGTTGAATGAAAAGTGCGATTGCCGAATCGCAGAGGTTTCACTTTAAATAGTGTTGCCGAATAACAAACGCTTTTTCGCGCAAAAAGACTGCGCTCATTGCAACCGGGACGGATTGCGCTCCAGTCTAAAACGCTTGTCCTTTCACTTTTTCAAAATTCCTGCGCCTTCTTTAATATTAATAAATTGATTAACGGCGACATCGTTCAAGGTATCAACCTGTCCGCTCGTCCATTTAACTTCGATTTTTTTGACGATTTTATTCGCTCCCAAACCGAAATTCAGCCGCGAATCGTTGCTCGAATAATAGCTGTTGCTGGTGCGGGCTTCGTCCATCTGCGTTCCGTCTTCGGTCGTGATTTTAACCCGCGCACCGATTCCGCCGCGATTCGATTTGGTGCCGACGAGTTTGACTTTCAGCCAATTATTGCCGCTTTTCGCATCGTTGCGAATCAATTCCGGCACAGAATTAACCGTGTTGATAACGACATCAACATCGCCGTCGTTGTCGAAATCGCCGAACGCCGCGCCGCGTCCCGCCGTGTTTTCCAGCACCGCGCCGCCGACTTTGACCGAAACGTCGGCGAATTTTCCGTTGCGAGTGTTTTGATACAAAACTTTCCGTTGCGCGTATCCGGCTTCGGTCGTTAATTTTTCGACTTCAGGATAAACGTGTCCGTTGACCTGAAAAATATCGAGCCAGCCGTCGTTGTCGAAATCGGCGAAACCCGTTCCCCAACCCAGCCATTTCGTATTCAATCCGAGTCCCGCAGGAAACGAAACATCCTCGAAATTTGCTTTGCCGATGTTGTGATAAAGCGTCGTCGTGTCACCTGCAAAATTCGTTTTTACGAGGTCGAACCAGCCGTCGCGGTCGTAATCGCCGGCGGACACGCCCATTCCCGCCTGCGGTTTGCCGTCAACCGAATAAGCGCAGCCGGCTTCGAGCGCGATGTCGGTAAAAGTCCCGTTTTTATTGTTGCGGTAAAGCGTCGCGGGCGCGGAATCGTTGGCGACGTAAATATCCGAAAATCCGTCGTTGTCGAAATCCGCGACGACCGCGCCGAGTCCGTAAGTTCCGTCGGTTTTCCGCATTCCCGACTTTTCCGAAACGTCCGAAAAAGTTCCGTTGCCGTTGTTGCGAAACAGCATATTCACGCCGCCGATCAATCCCGGCGGACCACAGGCGACGGTCAAACCTTTATACAAACAAGGTCCGTTCTCCGGTAGCGGCGCGGTTTTCAAATCCAAATCAATGTAACTGGCGACGAATAAATCAAGAAATCCGTCGTGGTCGTAGTCGAGAAAAGCCGCGCCCGAACCCCATTTCGATTGGTTGTTGGCGACACCGGCTTTCTGCGCCGTTTCGGTAAAAGTGCCGTTGCCGTTATTTTTATACAGCGCGTTTTTGCCGAAACACGAAACGAATAAATCGTCGTAACCGTCGTTGTCGTAATCGCCGACGGTCACGGCTTGCCCCCAATTCGTGCGCGTCAAACCGGCTTTTGCCGTCACATCTTCAAAAGTTCCGCTGCCTTTGTTGCGATATAAACGATTGGTCGGCGGCGTTTCGCCCTTCGGCAAAGCGTCGAGCCGTGTGCCGTTGACAAAGTAAATATCCTGAAAACCGTCGTTGTCGTAATCAATAAAAGCCACGCCCGTTCCGGTTGTTTCGAGCAGATAGCGATTCTTTTTGACATCGCCGTAAACCGTTGTGAAATTTAATCCGGCTTGTTTTGAAATGTTTGTGAGCGATACGGAAAACGGATTTGGCGCAGGAGTTTGGGCAAAATTGCCAAAAGCAACCATCAAAATGACTGAGTAATATTTGAAAATTTTAACTGCGAAATTTTTCATTTTAAATTGCCACTAGCTTCAGCTAGTGGTTTTTGTGAATCAAGCTCTCGGCTTTAGCCAAGCTAATAAAATAAATTTCCGAATCAGCTTTAGCTAAAGCAAAAAGGATGATTGATTATTTTACAAATTTGGCTAAAGCCTTTTGTTTATTGAATTTTAACCACTAGCTGAAGCTAGTGGCAATTTATAAATCAATCCGAAGTCAGCTTTTACTTCACAGTTCCGCTGCCTTCTTTAATGCTGACGAATTGATTCGACGCGACGTTTTTGACAATTTCGGTTTGTCCGCTCGCCCAACGAATTTCGATTGAATCAGCCTGTTTATTCGCGCCCAAGCCGAAATGCAGACGCAAATCGTTGTGCGAATAATAGCTCGTTTGCGCCGTCACTTCCTGCGACTGCAATTTGTCGCCGATTTTAATTATCACCCGCGAACCGATTGCCGAACGATTCGATTTTGTGCCGACTAATTTGACGCTCAACCAATTATTTGCGGACTTCAAATCGTTCCTGAGCAATAACGGCGGCTCGTTCATATTCATCACCAAAACGTCAAGGTCGCCGTCATTATCGAAATCACCGAACGCACTGCCGCGACTCGATTTCGGCTCGGAAATTCCCGCGCCCGAAGTTACCGAAACGTCTTTAAACTTTCCGTTGCCCGTATTTTGATACAAAAGACGCGGGCTGCGATGCGGATATTCCTTGAAAAACTTTTCGACTTCCGGGTAAACATTACCCGTTACCGTCAAAATATCCTGCCAACCGTCGTTGTCAAAATCGGCAAAACCCGTTCCCCATTGAACGTAGCGCGTATGATCGAAACCTGCCAAACGAGAAGCATCATCGAAAAAATCCTTGCCGCTGTTTTTATAAAGTATCGGCAAATCGTCGGCGAAATGCGTTTTGAAAATGTCCGGGAAACCGTTGTTGTCGTAATCGCCGACCGTCACGCCCATTCCGGCTTGCGCGTTGCCGTCTTCGTTATAAGCCGTTCCGCTTTCGAGACTGACATCGGTAAAAGTGCCGTCTTTATTGTTGCGGTAGAGCGTCGAAGCGGTCGAATCGCACGCCACATAAATGTCCGTCCAGCCGTCGCCGTTGTAATCGGTCACAATCGCCGTCATCGAATAGCGACCGCCGACTTTTGCGATGCCGGATTTTTCCGAAACGTCAGCGAAAGTGCCGTCGCCGTTGTTTCGGTAAAGCAGATTGGTGTCGGTCGGCAAACCTTTCGGACCGCAGTTGACGGGAATTCCCTTCCAAAAACAATTGCCGCCTTTGCCCGGTTCGGGCGTAGTTTTCACATCGAATTTTAAGTAGTTGGCGACGAATAAATCCAGTTTCCCGTCGCGGTCGTAATCAACAAAAGTCGCGCCCGAACCCCAACGAATATTGCCAACCGGAAATCCCGCTTGCTTCGTTACGTCCGTAAAAGTTCCGTCGCCTTTGTTGCGATACAAAACATTCTGCCCGTAATAAGTTAAAAACAAATCATTAAAACCGTCGTTGTCGTAATCGCCGACGGTGACGCTCGAACCCCAACCCGAACGGCGCAGATTCGCCTTGTCGGTTACGTCAGAAAAAGTGCCGTTTTTATTGTTGCGGTAAAGATGAATCGTCGGTTCCTTGCCTTTCGGAAAACCTTCGAGCCGTGTGCCGTTCATCACAAAAACATCCGTCCAATTATCATTATCGTAATCGAAAAAAGCCACGCCGCAGCCGTTCGTTTCGATAATGTATTTTTTTGAACTCACGCCGCCGTAAACCGTCGCCTCGCGCAGTCCGGCATTTGCCGCAATGTCCGTAAATGTTACGGGAAACGGATTTTTATTCTGATCCGCTTGCGCGAAAATTTGCGCGGCAAAAATTGTGTAAAAAACGAACAGCAGTTTTTTCATAAAAATTATGACTGGAGCGCAAGCATCCTGCTTGCATTGAGCGTTCGCTTCGAGCGCGAAAAAGCGTTTACCGATCAGTGACTTAAAATTATAAACGGGCGTTGGCGAGCGATGCTTTGCAATGCTCGAATTGAAAATAACCAAACGCTTTTTCGCGGTAAAAAACACCGCTCAATACAAGCAGGATGCTTGCGCTCCAGTCCGAAGATTTTCACGGTGCTTTTTCGCCGTTGCCGCGCAGTTTTTCCGCCAGGGCGAATTCGGTTTTGGCTTCGTCGGTCCTTCCCGATTGCTGTAAAACCTGTGCCAGCAGATAATGTGCGCCGAAATTATTCGGGTCAATCGTCGTCGAACGGCGCAGCATACTTTCGGCGTTGCCCAAGTCCTGTTTCTTCAAATAAACTTTGCCCAAAACGATATACGGACCGCTGAAAAACGGGTTGAGCCAGACTGATTTTTGCAGCGGCGGAATCGCTTCGTCCCATTTTAACTGGCGCGAAAGTCCTTCGCCCAAACGATAATACGCCATCGCATTCGCCGGATTAAGCGCGATTTCCTGCTTTAAAAGTTCGATTCCTTTGTCAATCTCGGCTCGGTAAATCGCCAATTCTCCAAGCACGAAACGCACTTGCGGCAATTTCGGATCGAGTTCCAAAGCCTTGTTTAATTCGATTTCGGCGGTTTCTTCAAACTGCTGGCGCACGAGCATCTGCGCGTTGAGCAAATAAGCCGGGGCGGAATTTAGCGGAACTTTGAATAATTTCGCAAAAATCTGGCGTGACTTCTCAGGTTGTCTGGTCTGAATATAACTGACACCGAGCGCGTAGGCAACTTCGCCGTTTTCCGGCTGCCGCTGCATTATCTGCTCGAAATATGGAATTGTTTCGGCAAGCTGACCCGAAATATAATGCGAAAGACCGAGCATTTGAACAATTTGAATTTGCTCGGCGGAGTTGATGGGGAACTTGTCAACGACCGGCTTCAAGTCGTCAATCGCTTTTTGATAATTTCCCTGAGAATAAAAGACTTTTCCGAGCCAAAATTTTATCAACTTATTCGGTGGGTTGTTTTGCGCCGCCGTCTGCAAAACGCTTATCGCTCCCGCCGCGTCGCCTTTTTTCAGCAGATTCTGGGCAATGATTATCGCTTGCTCGACAGAATCACCGGTTTTCACGGTTTCGGCTTGATTTTGCGCCGATGTATTGATTGCCGTCAACACAATAAAAAAAACAATTGTCAGCAAATTTGCAGATTTCATTTTCAGAAGTATTGATCAAATTCTATAAAAATAGATGAACCGATTTAGTATTCAGCATAATCTTTTCACAGATATTTTCAAAAAGAAAAAGGAAAAATGATGATGGAAATCTCCAAAATTTTGAACTTTTTTTCATAAATTCGCTCGCCTTGAGTTTGTGTGAAGGCGTTACTTCAAAGTGCCTTACTAAACAAAGTAGAGAGAATTTAACATTTATGTCGTGTTTTTTTGTCTGATTTCTCGTGGATTACAAAGTTGGATTAAAAGTTGCCTGAAATTTTAGCGTTCAGCTACATAATTGACACAATTTCTATTATTCAATAGTGTTATATTAATAACAAATTCATAATTAGCTCGTCCTGATCTGTTTAAGTTTTACTACTCGATCTGAATTGTAAGCCTCGTTGGCAATTATTCTTTTTTAATTAGTTTGTTCGCTAAACAAACTAATGGTTAGTTTTCTTTAGTATCGTTTCCCGCAGGGGAAGGTCTGTTTCTTTCAATTATTAAAGTATTAAAGGTTTTGTAAATTATTTTTTCTTAGTTAAAAACGGAGGATTTTAGAATGACTAGAAATCATTTGCTGATGCTGCTGACAATTTTCATATTGTCTTTAGTATATATTCCGCAACCAATACAGGCGCAGGCAGTCTATGGCAGCGTGTCTGGAATTGTGACGGATAATTCGGGAGCCGTCGTGCCGGGCGCGACCATTACGATTACCAGTGTCGAACGAAAGACGGTTGACACGGTAGTCACGAATTCCGATGGATATTACCAGAAAGACCGCCTAATTCCAGGCGTTTACAGTGTTAAAATCGAAAAAGAAAACTTTAAGTCCGGGATCGTTAACGAACTCGTTGTTAATGTTGATACGCAAACTAAAAACGACATCGGACTCGAAACGGGACAAGTCTCGGAAGTGATTACTATCGAAGGCGACTCGCAGCTTTTAAAGACTGACCGCGCCGACGTTTCGACGATATTTTCGACCAGAGAAGTGGCGGAATTACCGATTCTCGACCGCAATTTCACGAAATTGATTCTGCTGACACCCGGAACGCAGCAGCAGCTTTGGAATCACGCGGCGAGCGAAAATCCGCAGGGTTCGACGCAAACTATTGTCAACGGACAGACTTTCAGCGGCACGGGCTATCAACTCGACGGAACCGACAACCGCGACGTGATTTTAGGAATTATCGTTATCAATCCGACTTTCGATTCGATTGGCGAGACGAAAATCACATCGTCCAATTACGATGCCGAGTTCGGACAAGCAATCTCCGGTGTCGCTTCGGTGCAAACCAAGAGCGGCACGAACAGTTTTCGCGGCAGTATTTTTGAATACGCGCAGCGCGACCGTTTTCAAGCCCGCAGCCCGTTTTCACAGGCGAAGGTGAATTCGTTAACCGGCAAGTTCATTCCGGCTACCAAAAGAGACCAGTTCGGCTTTTCAATCGGTGGACCAATCGTGAAGAATCGTTTGTTTTTCTTCGGCGATTATCAGGGAACGCGAGCGACGCAGGGCGGCTCGAAAATTTTGACGGTTCCGACGATTTTGTCTCGAACGGGTAATTTGAGTGAATACGGAACGATTATCAGGAATCCAAGCACCAACACGGTTTACGCCGGAAATATCATTCCGGCTTGCGGCGCGGGACAAACCGCAGCGGCGAACGGTTGTTTATCAGCACAGGCTTTGAACGTCTTGCGATTGTTTCCAAATCCGACCAGTCCGGGAACTATTAATAACTTTGCCGCTTCCGGCAGTGAAAAGTTCAACAACGATATTTTCAACGTCAGAATTGACAGTCGCCTTTCGGAACGCTTCAATCTTTTCGGACGCTTCAGTCGCGGCAAATTTTTACTCAACGGACCGACCGCTTTCGGTCAGGCAGGCGGACCCGAATTAGTTTCACTGGGCGGCAACTCCAAAAGCCGAAACATCAGTTTAGCGACGGGATTTGACTACACGTTAAGCTCGACCAGCGTCGTTGATGTCCGGTTTGGATTTTTTAACTACAAAGTCGCCGTTTTTCCGTTTGATTATCAAACGACTCCGGCAACTGCCGCCGGAATTCCGGGGTTAAACTTTGACGATTTCAGTTCGGGATTATTTGCCGGATTTGTCAGCGTTCGAGATTCGACCACCGGAAATGCTAACAGCGGTCGCGGCGCGGACATCAATTTCGGTTCGGGGTTAGGCGTGAACCGCTGCAACTGTCCGCTCGATCAGGACGAAAAGCAGTATCAAATTGTTACCAATCTGACGAAGGTTACGGGCAATCACACTTTGAAATTCGGAGTTGACGTGCGCCGCGCCTTCAATCTGCGCGTTCCGAGCGACAATCATCGCTCAGGTGAATTGACTTTCGGACAGGACCGAACCGGTCTCGGTTTAGCCACATTTTTAATCGGCGATGTCACGAGCTTTAGACGCTACGTCAGCACCAGCGTTGATGCTAAAGAAAAACAGTGGCGGCATTTCTATTACGGTCAGGACACCTGGCGGGCAACGCCGAAACTGACGGTTGCCTACGGACTGCGTGCCGATGTGATTAATCCGCAAGTCATCAACGCGCCCGGAAACGGCGGTTTCGCTGATCTGAATACGGGCGAGATCGTCGTCGCCGGAGTCGGCGGTAACGGTTTAAACGGCAACATCAAAAACAAAGTCAATTTTGCTCCGCGTCTCGGTGTCGCTTATCAAATCAACGATAAGATGGTCATTCGCGGCGGTTTCGGACGCAGCTATGACATCGGCGTTTTCGGAACGGTTTTCGGACATACCGTGACGCAGAATATTCCGGTTTTAGCCGTTCAAAACTTAAATGCTTCGTCGAACACGGCGCGAGTTTTCAATTTGTCGCAGGGTCCGCCGGTTCCGACCGGATTTTTCGGAATCACGACACTGCCGAAAAATTGTCCCGTCGGCGGCTGCATATTAAATACGGCGATTCCGTCAAACGGACGATTTTTTATTCCCGATGGTGTTCTGGTGCGAGCCTTGACGGACAAACAGACGCTTCCGAGTGTTGACGCTTACAACATCACTTTCCAATACCAGTTTGCGAAAAATTGGTCTTTAGAAGCCGCCTACGTCGGCAATAACGGAAGAAATGTCTTTGTCGGCGATAACCCCGACTTGAACGTCAACCAGGCAACTCTGGTCGGTTACGGAACCAACGGCGTAACGCCCAATATCCCGATCAATCAGCGCAAGCCGTTCTTCCAAAAGTTCGGCTGGACGCAGGATATTTTGCAGTATCAGGGTTACGGAGCGACGAATCGCTACAATTCGCTGCAAATCAAAGTGAACAAGCGTTTCTCAACCGGCTATTCGATTTTGACGCATTATACGCGCCAAAAATCGGTGAATAATTCAGGCGAACAATATAGCTTCGACAAAAGTTTAAATCGCGGAACCGCCGACTTTAACCGTGAGAATATCTTTGTCCTGTCACAGCTTTTCGAAGTTCCGGTCGGTCGCAACCGCAAATACTTCGGCGGCATCAGCCGTGTTGCCGATTTCTTTATCGGCGGCTGGCAGATTAACTCGAACACTACCTGGCAAAGCGGATTTCCGTTTAATGTTAATTACGAACCGTGTCGCAACATTCCGGCTCCGACACCGGCAGACCCGACCGCGACGGCGAGACAGTGTGACCGCGACACCGGACCGAATCGTCCGAATGTCAACGGAAAAATCAAATATACGCCGGGCGTGAACGGAACGATTGATGCCAGCGCGTTCTCGAAACCGGGAATCGGTACATTCGGTAATTTGAAACGCAACGCCATCGCCGGACCGAGTTATTTCCGAACGGATGCGTCACTTTTCAAACGGCTTAACTTTACGGAAAGAATGAATCTGGAACTTCGTCTGGAAGTGGTCAATCTTTTCAATACGGTTAATCTCGGTAATCCCGATTCGTTTTTGGGAAGTTTCAACGCCGCCGGTGTTCTGGTTCCGAACGCGAACTTCGGTAAAAGCGATTCGACTGCCTTTTTCGGCAACGACCCGCAGCGTAATCTTCAATTTGCCGTTAGATTTAGTTTCTAAAACGGTAGCTTGGAATGCTTTGGCGGAGCAGGATTTTATCAATCCTGCTCCGCTGTAAAAAAAGGGAGAACTTCCAACCGGAGATTCTCCTTTTTTTATAATAGACCTCCGGCGAAATCCAAATCTAACCGCAGATGACGCAGATAGACGCGGATCAAGACAAACAATCAAAAAAATCGGCGTTCATCCGCGTTCATCGGCGGTTAAATTTCTTTGGTTTTTGATTTTCGCAAGGGATTTATGATTTTTGGTTTAGGGAATTTCAATTCCATTCAAATCCAAAACTTTGCTTTTTTCAGCATCGGGCAAAGCGTCGTAAAGTTTGAGAAACGCGCCGTTTGTCCAGCCGAAGCCGACGACGTTGTAGTCGTAGCCGAATTTAATATCGCCGGCGACTTCCGATGCGCGGCGGACGACATCGTATTTTTCGACGATTGTTTTAGTTCGTAAGAATTCTTTGAGAATCAAGGAGAGAAAATTAACGGTTATTCGATTGGCTTCCCTTTCATAACCGTATTTTCGCAAGCCTTCGACGGCGATCAATTCCAGCGGACTCCAGCCGAAAGGCGCGTCCCATTGACTGCCGGTTTTGAACGGGCTGGTTTGCAGTCCGCCGGACTGTTCAAAAATCTTAAGGTTCTCGACCAATCTATGCGCCTGTTTTTTATCGGCAATACCGCCCCAAAGCGGATAAAAAGTCGTCAGAAAAGGATACCGGCGAAAGTTCTTTGAATTGAAGTTCAAGTCATAATAAAAACCGTCTTTCTCATCCCAGAGCATTCGGTTGATATTTTCGGCGCGTGTCTGAGCGCGTGTTTCCCATTTTTGAGCGGCATCATTGTCGCCGAGTTCACGCGAGATTTTCGCCGTATCAATTTCCATTTGATAAAGCAGCGAGTTCAGGCAGACGGGATTATAGTTAATAATATCAACATTAAACTGCCCGAAACGATTTGAAGGGTCGAAACCCGATTCGCGCATCGAACGGTCGCCGATGTAGAAAAGCGGCGTGAGTTCATCCGTTTGAAAATTATAATAGCGACTGACATCGTAATCGGCGACTTCGTTATTTTTGTAAAACTCGCGCACGCGGTCGTAATGGGTTTTCCCGTTCGCGTCTTTTTCGTCAGCGACGACTTCGGGCGCGGGTGTCGGGTCGTCGGAATAATAGCGGGAAAGTTCGGTCTCCCTGGTCAAATGCGGCTCACTGTTCCACCAATCGCAAGTTTTTTCGATCAACGCCGCCGCTCGCTTGAGCCATTTTTTATCGCCGGTTTCCCGATAAACGTCTCGCACCATCGAGGAGATAAACGGCGGCTGGGAACGGGTAAGATAATAAGTGCGGTTGGCGTTTAAGATTTTGCCGTAGTGTTCGATTTCGTATAAAAGATTGTCGGTCATCCCTTGGGCGAGTTCTATTTCGCCGTCGCGCAGCAGACCGAGAACGATAAAATAACTGTCCCATCCATACATTTCGTTAAAGCGTCCGCCGGGAACGATATACGGCTCAGGCAAATATACAAGTCCGTGGTCTTTGATTTGGGAAGGGTCGTTTCGCAACACGCGGAGTTCGATGCGGGCGAAATCTTCCGCACTCATTTCCCTTTCGATTTTCGCCGCGACCGCTTGAAAGTTTTCCGAACGCGGAATATAAACGAAAGCGCGTTCGGTTTGCGAAAAGAATTTCGGATCGGCGGCGGATTTCGCCAAATCTTTATTTGAACGCGAAAGAATTTGCCAATTCTCTTTGATGTATTGAAAAATTTGCGCCAACTGCTCAAATGTCGCTCGCGGCGGCGGTTCGTTTTTTGCGGACTCGTTCATAAGTGCATTCAGCATAGTTTAAGACGACAATCGCAAGCAAGACGGAGCGTGTAAAGAATTCAATTTTTAGAAGTTGGCGCAAAGATTTTTCGTCGGCGTTCAAGTTCTTAATCATTCAAGTTTATACGGAGTTGAAATATGAATAATCGAAAGATGCTTTTTCTGGCGGCAGTCTCGGCGTTGATTTTAACGGCGGCGTGTCAAACGCCGACCGATTCCAATAATCAAAATACTTTCGTTAACGCTCCGGCGACCAAAACCGCTGACGAAATTCCGAACCGCCAATGGTGGAAGGAAGCGGTCGTTTATCAGATTTATCCGCGTTCGTTCAAAGACACCAACGGCGACGGCGTGGGCGATTTGAAAGGCATCACGTCGAAACTGGATTACGTTCAGAGTCTCGGCGTTGACGTGATTTGGCTCAACCCGATTTTTAGTTCGCCGAACGACGATAACGGTTATGATGTTTCCGATTATCAGGCGATTATGAAGGATTTCGGGACGATGGCGGATTTTGACGAGTTGCTCAAAGCCGCGCACGACCGCAAGCTGAAGATCGTTTTGGATTTGGTCGCTAATCATTCATCCGACGAACATAGATGGTTTCAGGAATCGCGCAAATCACGCGACAATCCTTATCGAAATTATTATCACTGGTGGGACGAAGAAAAAGGCAAACCGAACAAACGGGTGAGTTTTTTCGATGTCAACGGCGATGCGTGGAAGTATGACGAAGCGACGAAATCATATTATCTGCACATTTTTTCGCAGAAACAGCCGGATTTGAATTGGGAAAATCCGAAAGTTCGTCAGGAAATGTATTCGATGCTGAAATTCTGGTTTGATAAAGGCGTTGACGGTTTCCGAATGGATGTGATCGCGTTTATCTCGAAAGACACGACGTTTCCGCCAATTCCGGCTGAATACAACGATAATTGGGGCGCGTTTTATTCAAACGGTCCGCACACGCACGAATATCTGCAGGAAATGAACCGCGAGGTTTTGTCGAAATACGACATTATGACGGTCGGCGAAATCGGCGTTTCCGCCGAAGACGCGCATAATTTCGTGGACGAAGACCGCCGCGAACTCGATATGATGTATCATTTCGACGGCGTTGGACTCGGCTATCTGCCGAATTCTAAAAAGCTGATTGACCCGAACGGCTGGAAGCTGACCGATTTCAAAAAAATCTATTCAAAATGGAGTGACAATTTCGACCAAAAAGGCTGGGGAACGATTTATCTCGGCAATCACGACCAGCCGCGAATGGTTACTCGGTGGGGCAATGACGCGCCCGAATTCCGCGAAATTTCGTCGAAAATGCTTTCGACTTTTCTGATGACGATGCGTTCCACACCGTATTATTATTTCGGCGACGAACTCGGAATGAACAACATCAAATTCGACAAAATCGAAGATTACAAAGACATCGAATCAATTAACTGGTATAAAGGCATCGAAAAAGGAGGCGGCGATTTGAAACAATTTCTCGAATCGCAAAAAATCGCCGCCCGCGACAACGGACGCACGCCGTTTCAATGGGAAAACACGGCGAACGCGGGATTTACAACCGGTGCGCCGTGGCTGAAAGTCAATCCGAATTACGAAACCTTAAACGTCGCGGCGCAGGAGAAAAACGCCGAATCGCCGCTCAATTATTTCCGCAAATTAACCACGCTTCGCAAAAAAGAACTGACGCTGGTCTACGGAAAATACACGCTGCTCGATGCTGCTAACGAAAGCGTCTACGCCTACACGCGCGCGATGAACGGCAGAAAATTGTTGATTTTACTGAACTTCAAAGCAGCCGAAGCGACGGCAAACACCGGACTTGATTTGAGCAAAGCGAAAGTCTTACTCGGCAATTACGCTGCGCCTTCGACCGACGGCAAACTGAAACCGTATGAAGCCGTCGTGATGGAATTGGGGAATTAGTTCGACTGGAGCGCAAGCGTCCCGCTTGCAATGAGCATAGTTTTTTGATGCGAAAAAGTCTTTCGTTACTGGAAATTTCGAGAAAATTCTCAAGCCGAACGATTGTATTTTATTGAATGTCGTCGAATGACAAACGCTTATTCGCGCAAAAAGACTGCGCTCACTGCAAGCGGGACGCTTGCGCTCCAGTCGAAGAATTTCAGTCGAAAAACTTTGATTAAAACTTGTATCGTCGAAAGAACTTAAAATTTATGAACACACAACGAAAACCAAAGCTGTCCTTCTGGCAAATCTGGAATATGAGTTTCGGATTTCTCGGCATTCAATACGGATTCGGTTTGCAGCAGGCGAACTTGAGTCCGATTTTCCGTTATCTCGACGCGGACGAATCGAAACTGCCGATTTTGTGGCTGGCGGGTCCGGTAACAGGTTTGCTGATTCAGCCGATTATCGGCGCGATCAGCGACGGAACCTGGACGCGGTTCGGGCGGCGCAAACCGTTTTTCCTGATCGGGGCATTGGTCGGCAGCGTCGCAGTTTTGCTGATGCCGTATTCGTCCGTGTTATGGATGGCGGTCGGGTTATTTTGGATTTTGGACGCTTCGATGAATACGGCGATGGAACCTTATCGCGCAATGGTCGGCGACAAACTCAACGAAAAGCAACGGACGATTGGTTTTTCAGTGCAGACTTTTATGATCGCCGGCGGACAAATCGCCGCCGGTTTTATGCCCTTGTTTTTGTTGGCGGTCGGTGTATCTTCCGATACGCAGGGCGGCAAACATATTCCGAATATCGTTAAATATTCGTTCGTGATCGGCGTGGTCGCAATGCTCGCTTCGATGGCTTGGACGAATTTTACGACCGATGAATATCCGCCTGACAATCTTGAAGAATTCCGCGCCGAACAAGCGGCAAAAGGCGGATTCTTTGGCAAAATCGGTCACGCTTTCAAAGATATTTGGGAAGCGATTGTAGATATGCCCATCGGATTACGGCGCATCTGGTGGGTGAAATTATTTACCTGGTATGGACTGCCGTTTATGTGGCAGTATCTGTCGCTTTCGATTGCGCGGCATTCGTTTGATGCGCCCACGCCCGAATCGCCGAATTTCGCCGAAGGTTCGTCGTATGGCGGCATCGCGTTTATCGTGATGAACGTCACGACCATCGTAATGGCGTTTTTAATTCCGTCAATCGTCAGAGCCATCGGCACGCGAATGACTTACGCCGTTCTCCTGGTTTTCGGCGGAGTCGGATTTATTTCGATGCTGTTTCTCACTAATATCACGGCGGTTTTAGCTTGTATGGTCGGTGTCGGTGTCGCGTGGTCGGCGATTATCACGATCCCGTTTATTATGACGACCTCGATTGTTTCGCCCAAGCGAATCGGCGTGTATATGGGACTGCTCAATGCTTTTATCTGTATTCCGCAGATCATCAACAACATTACCGCCGGTCTTTATTACAACACTTTACTGCAAGGCGATCCGCGTAACGCGCTGGTTTTGTGCGGTATCTGTATGCTTCTCGGCGCAGCCGCGTGTTTCTTCATCACAAATGATGTCGAGCCGCAATACGTTGGCGAAGTTGAAGAATGGGACGAAAATCTGCAAGGAGATTTCGCTGCGGCTAAGTAAATTCAAAATTTGCGGACGATTGTTTCTCCATCACCCGCGAACTTTGTTTGTTTGATAACTTGAGACTTATGAACGAATCACAAAGAAAATGGTGGAAGGAAGCGGTCGTTTACCAGATTTATCCGCGTTCCTTTAAAGACTCGAACGGCGACGGCGTGGGCGATTTGCGCGGCATCATCGAAAAGCTCGACTATATCAAATCGCTCGGCATTGATGTCGTCTGGCTCAACCCGATTTTCGGTTCGCCGAACGACGATAACGGCTACGATATTTCCGATTATCGAGCGATTATGAACGAGTTCGGCACGATGGCGGACTTCGACGAAATGCTCGAAGGAATGCACGAACGCGGTATTAAGTTGGTTTTGGATTTGGTCGTCAATCATTCGTCGGACGAACACGAATGGTTCAAACAGTCGCGCAGTTCGAGGGAAAATCCGTATCGGAATTATTATCACTGGTGGGATGTGGAAAAGGGAAAACCGGCGAATCGCTGGAGTTTTTTCGATGTCAACGCCGATGCGTGGGCGTTTGACGAGGCGACGAAATCATATTATCTGCATTATTTTTCGCGCAAACAGCCGGATTTGAATTGGGAAAATCCGAAGGTTCGTCAGGAAGTTTATGATTTAATGCGTTTCTGGTTCGACAAAGGAATTGACGGCTTTCGGATGGATGTCATCACTTTTATTTCCAAAGACACGACGTTTCCCGAACTGCCCGAAAAATACGACGGAAACTTTGTGCAGTATTACGCCGAGGGCGAAAACCGGCACGAGTATTTGCAGGAAATGAACCAAGCAGTTTTGTCGAAATACGACATTATGACGGTCGCCGAAGGTCCGGGAACGACCGCCGAAAATGTGTTGGAATACGTTGACGAAAGCCGCAATGAACTCAATATGTCGTATCATTTCGAGGCGATAGATTTGGGTTTAGCGGAACATCACCAACGGATTCTCGACCCGAACGGTTGGAAGTTGCTCGATTTTAAAAAAGTCTATTCAAAATGGGACGCGGTTTTTGCCGAGAAAGGTTGGGGAACGATTTATCTCGGCAATCACGACCAGCCGCGAATGGTTACTCGGTGGGGCAATGACGCGCCCGAATTCCGCGAAATTTCGTCGAAAATGCTTTCGACTTTTCTGATGACGATGCGCGGCACACCGTATTATTATTTCGGCGACGAACTCGGAATGACGAACATCAAGTTCGATAAAATCGAAGATTATCAAGACATTATGACGATCAATCTGCATACGCTTTTTGAAAAAGAAGGCAGGGATGTCAGTCAATTACTCGAATCGCACAAAATCACCGGACGCGACAACGGGCGTACGCCGTTTCAATGGAATGATTCACCCAATGGCGGATTTACCACCGGCAAACCGTGGCTGAAAGTTAATCCCGATTACACGGAAATCAACGTTGAAGCGCAGGAAAACGATCCGAATTCCGTGCTGAATTATTTCCGCAAAATCGTCAAATTCCGCAAAGACAACCCGGTTTTGATTTACGGCAAATATACGCTGGTTGATGAAGAAAACCCGAATGTCTACGCTTACACGCGAGAATTAAATGGCAGAAAACTTTTGATTTTGCTGAATTTCACCGAAGAGGAATCGGCGGCGGCATTGGATTCGGACTTCCAAAACGTGAAAGTTTTACTCGGCAATTATTCCGCACCTTCGATTGACGGAAAATTAAAACCGTATGAAGCCGTGATTTTTGAAGTTTGAGCGAAATAGAAGTTACGCAGTTGGATATGGCGGCAACTGTGGAACAGGCTGTCAGCCTGTTCCGACCGCCGACTCGTGCGCTCTCGAAATAAACAGGCTGACAGCCTGTTTTACGTTGAGGGCAATTTCCGGCGATATTCTTTTTCAACCGCGCAATTTGCAGCGAAAATTAATGTGAAATACAAAACAATCGGCATCGGCGAAATTCTCTGGGATTTGCTGCCGGCGGGCAAACGACCCGGCGGCGCACCGGCGAACTTTGCGTATATTTCCAAGCGGCTCGGCGATCACGGAATCGTCGTCAGCCGCGTCGGAAATGATGCTGCCGGAAACGAGATTTTGCGGAATTTGGAACGAGTCGGCGCGGATGTTTCACACGTTCAAAAAGATGCGGAATATCAAACCGGAAACGTCAAAGTTTCGCTTGAAAACGGTCAGCCGAGTTATGAAATCACCGAAAATGTCGCGTGGGATTACCTCGATTTGACGGCGGATTGGCGCGATTTGGCGAAAGTCTGCGACGCGGTTTGTTTCGGGACGCTCGCTCAAAGAAACGAGTTTTCGCGGCGGACGATTCGAGAATTCGTGAAACTGACGCGGCGCGATTGTCTGCGGATTTTCGATGTTAATCTGCGGCAGAATTATTATTCGGCGGAAATCCTGCGCGAATCTTTGGAGTCGGCGAACATTGTTAAATTGAACAACGAAGAGTTGCCGAAGATTTGCGAAATGTTGACCGTCGCAGGCGGAAACGAAACGGAACAGTTGAAAAATCTGCGCGAAAAATTTAATTTGCGGCTGATTTGTCTGACACGCGGCGCAAGCGGCAGTTTGCTGTCGGCGGCGAATGAAGCAAGCGAAAACGGCGGCGTGAAAATCGAAATCGCCGACACCATCGGCGCGGGCGACGCTTTTACCGCCGCGCTGACGCACGGATTTTTGCGCGGCTGGAGTTTGGATGAAATAAATCAATTTGCTAATCGAGTCGGCGCGTTCGTCGCGTCGCAACCCGGCGCGATGCCCGATTTGCCGCCGGAATTTTAACGAAATAACATCATTCAGCGGCAACACGACTTTCAGAACTGTTCGGAAACGAAAGGAGATGGGATGATGAATTGAACGGCGGCGGTGATACTCTGATGTTCTCGAAGCATTGGAGTAGAGAGGCAAGCAGTTGAATTTTTTGTTGTGGCATTTATGGTAATAACTGATGAATTTGAATCTCGAATCGAAAACACATTTATGAAAAACATCAAATCAAACTACCGGTTTTCAGTCATATCTCTGCTGATTTTATTGCTGTGTTCGGTAAGTATGGAGGCGCAAACCGAAAATCAATTGATTCCCAAAAAAGATTTGCCGAGCAGCCGTCTACAGCTTGCGCGGCGGACGCAGAACGGTTCGTTTTACGATGTGATCGGGCGCAAATCGGCGGCTTTCGGGTATGAGCATCGAAATATGGAGGCGTGGATTTATCCTCTGAAAATTCTCGATGATTTCGCGCTCGATTTTCAGATCGAAGGCTACAATCTGCCTTTTAGCGGCAAAGATATTCTGACGAATATCGAGGTGCGCCCCGAAGCGACGCTTTTCACTTATTCGCACGCCGCTTTTACCGTCCGGCAAATCGTCTACGCGCCGGTTGAAGAACAGGGTTTGATCGTTCTGCTCGACATCAAAACGACTTTGCCGATGACGGTTGCCGTATCGTTTCGTCCGAAATTGAAACTGATGTGGGCGGGCAATACGATGACTCCGTTTGTCGGGCAGGACGAGAAGGAAAAATACTATTTTATCGGCGAAGAAACGCAGAAATTTTACGGGATCGTCGGTTCGCCGAATGCCAAAGATGTTTCGCTGAATCCGTATCAGGAAGAGCCGAAAGACGTTCCCGTGAAATACGTTTTGCAAATTTCGCCGGAACAAGCGGCGAAAAATTTCGTCCCCATCGTCATCGCCGGAAGCACTGACGGACGCGACAAAGCCGTTGCGGTTTATAAAAACCTGCTGACAAACGCTCTTCCGCTTTACGAGAAAAACGTGCGTTATTACGAAGATTTTCTCGACCGCACGACTAACGTCAAAACGCCGGACGAGCGTTTGAACACGGCTTTCGCGTGGGCGAAAATCGGCGTGGATAAAGGCGTGGCGACCAACCCGTTTTTGGGAACGGGTTTGCTCGCCGGTTTTCGCACTTCCGGCGAATCGGAACGTCCCGGCTTTGCTTGGTTTTTTGGGCGCGACGCGCTCTGGACGGTTTTTGCGACGACGAGCGAAGGCGACTTTGCGACGACGAAAACCGCCATTGAATTTCTGAAGAAATACCAGCGCGAAGACGGCAAAATTCCGCACGAAATTTCGCAGAGCGCGGCGCAGATCGATTGGTTCAAAGGCTATCCGTATCCGTGGAATTCGGCGGACGCGACACCGCTTTACATTATCGCCAACGCCGATTATTTCCGCGCTTCGGGCGACCTCGAATTTCTGAAAGCGAATTGGGATTCAATCCAAAAAGCGTATAAATTTACCGAAGCCACCGACACGGACGGCAACGATTTAATCGAAAATACCAAATTCGGACACGGCTGGGTCGAAGGCGGTGCGCTTTATCCGCCGCACGAAGAAATTTATATGCAGGGCGCGTGGATCAAAGCGTCAAAAGATTTGGCGGAAATGGCGGAAGCGTTGGGCGATAAAACGACGGCGGAACGCGCTCAGGTCAACGCCGAAAAAACTCGCGCTGCGATGGAGAAAATATATTGGCTGAAAGACAAAGGTTTCTACGCTTACGCGACTCAATTGCCGCGCAAAGAACCGATCAAGGCTGAGCCGGGACCAAATCTCGAACGCCGACAGGCGCGATTGAACGAACTGCAAAACGCTAAAATTTACGATGAAGACACGGTTTTGCCCGCCGTGCCTTTGTGGTGGAAAACTCTGTCGGACGAACGCGCTCAAAAACAGATTGATCATCTCGGCAGCGCAAAAATCGCTACCGATTGGGGCGCGAGAATCATCGCCAACGACAGCCGATTATATGATCCGCTTTCATATCATTACGGCTCGGTTTGGGGACTTTTCACCGGCTGGCAATCGGTCGCGGCTTATAACTACGGTCGCCCGCACATCGGTTATCAGGCTTTGATGGCGAATTCCCTGCTGACTTATTCCAACGCGCTCGGCTATGTGACCGAACTGCTTTCGGGCGACTTCAACGCGCCTTTCGGTCGCTCGTCGCATCATCAGGTTTGGTCCGAAGCGATGGTTATTTCACCCGTGATGCGCGGAATGCTCGGCATCGAAGCGTCGAACGCCGGAAAAACGCTGAAATTCGCGCCGCAGATTCCGGCAAACTGGAATGAATTGGAAGTTAGAGGCGTTCGCGCCGGAGCTTCGCAGATTGATTTCAAACTCAAACGCGGCACCGGGAAAATGACGATTGTCGCCGCCAATCGAACCAATAATCAATCGGTCAATCTGGTTTTGGCTTCGTCTTTCCCGCTCGATGCTCTGATCAGAAACGTCACCGCCAACGGCAAAAAAATCGCTTTTCAAATAAAACCGAATGGCGACGGACAACAGGCGGAAGTTGAGTTCGATTTGGCAAATTCGCCGGTGGAAATCGCTTTTGAATACACGGAAGGGACAGAGGTTTATCTGGTTCCGCCAATGCTCGTCGCGGGCGCGGAAAATGTCGGCTTGCGAATAATCAAAGCGCAGGCACGCAAAAACGGTTTGTTTTTGATTCTCGAAGGGCGCGGCGGTCGGAATTATGATTTGAACGTCAGATCGTCACAGACATTTAAGGAAATCGAAGGCGTAAAAATTTCGACGGAGACGGAAAGTGAAAAACGGCTGCAAATCTCTTTCGCCGGTCAAAAGGATTCGTATGTCAAACGTGAAATTCTATTGCCCCTGACGGCGGCGCGTCAGATAAAATAATTGTGCGCCATTAACTTTATCTAACCGTCAGCCATCTCAAAACGGTTTTCCCAGCCTTCGGAAATCCGCAGGCTGGGAAAGAGGCAGAGAAAGCGAATAATCGAGCGATTAGAGCAGATAAAGGATTGAATATACGAGGAACCGGGAGCGTGTCAGCAGCCCTTTCTCACGGTCAGGCTACTGACACGCTCCGCCTATAAACCATACATTCGATCTTTAACCGCTCTGGCGGCTCTGAAGAATGAACAGACGCGATGTTAAGAGCCGTCGGCGATTTATCCTGTCACCATCAAACGCCGAACACGGTTTATAAAAGCAGTCCTAACTTTTTTTGCCAGCCATATCCAGCCCGACCGCCGCGACCAGAATCGAACCTTTGATAATTTCCTGCATAAAATCGCGCACGTTGAGCAGCGACATTCCGTTGTCGAGGCTCGCCATAATCAACGCGCCCAGACACGCTCCGAAAATTGTGCCGCGTCCGCCGACCAGACTCGCGCCGCCGATAACACACGCTGCAATCGCGTCGAGTTCCTTCAGAGTTCCGGCATCGGGCGAAGCCGAACCGACCCGCGCCGTGAAAATTATCGAAGCGATTCCGGTCAACGCTCCCAAAAGGGCGAAAACTTTTAAAATGTTAATTTTGTTATTGATTCCCGACAGCCGCGCCGCGTCCGCGTTGCCGCCGATGGCGTAAAGATAACGTCCGAAAGTCGTATTGTTGGTGATGAAATAGCCTAAAAGAGCGACAACCAAAAATATCAGAACCGGAATCGGCACGCCCAAATAAGCGTTCATCTCATAAATAAAAATGGCGATGCCGGCAATCGGCAGCAGCGATCTGAGAATTTCCGCCGTCGGATTATTCGCGCTGGTTTCGTCAAATTCCCGGCTCACGCCGATCTTTTTGTAAGTCATCAGCAAAACAAACAAAATCGCCGTTCCCGCCAGAATCCAGCCGACGAACGGCGGAATATAACTCTGCCCGATTGATCGGAAAGTTGCGTCGGCGACCGGAATCGTCTCGCTTTGCGTCACGAATTTGACCGCGCCGCGCCACGCGAGCAATCCGCCGAGCGTGACGATAAAGGCGGGAATATTCAAATACGCCGTTAAACTTCCCTGAAAAACGCCGATGATTACCCCGACGGCGACCGCCGCTAAAATCGAAAATCCGAGTCCGTAGCCGTTTGCCATCGCAATCGCCGCCGTGCCGCCTGCCAGTCCCAAGACTGAGCCGACCGACAAATCAATCTGTCCGGCGACGATCAGCATCAGCATTCCGACCGCCAAAATTCCCGTCACGGAAGTTTGCAGCATCAGATTGGAAAGATTGCGCGGGCTTAAGAAAATGCCGTCGGTCTGCCAGTAAAAGAACAGCCAAACCAAAGTCATCGCGCCGAGCATCGTGTAAGCCCGAAGCGACGAAGTTTCTATCTTAAAACCCGATTTTTCTGCTGTTTCACTCATAATTTTTTACGGCTCAAGCGGAATCATTTCATCGAAAACTTGCTGAATATCTCTCGAACTGTGGAATACACGAACAATTTCAATTCCCAAATCAGTTTTCTGATAGAAAATTATAAATTTGCCGGTCGGGAAACTTCGCAAACCAACTAACAAGTCGTTTCGTTCTTTGCCCATTTCGGGAAAATTCAACAGTTTCGGAAATTTTTCCGTGATTTGTCTTAAAATTTTGTCGGCGGTTTTTTCGTTCGTTTCAGGAAAGTGAACCCAAATTTCTTCGAGGTCGCTCAATGCGCGTTCGGCAATCTCGATTCGGCGAAGCGTCGAGGAAACTAAATCGTTCATTTACCGTTCCTCTTTTTGTCGAGTCGTTTCTGCCCGCGCTTTTTGATTTCCTGAAAAATTTCCTCTTCTGAAGTAAACGACATCGAATTTCCTGTTTTCAAATCTTTAATTCCGAGCATAATTTCGGCGCGAAGTTCTTCGACACGCATTTTTTTCAACGCTTCCTGCTCTTTCAAAAGCCGCAAACCGTCGCGCACGACTTCGCTCGCCGAGTAATACATTCCGCTGGCAACCAGTTCGCCGATAAAATTTTCCAGTTCTTTCGTCAATGAAACATTCATAAAAATCTACCTCGCTTTTCGGAAAATTTTATCACCGGATAACAATTATTGCTACATATCGTTATCAAAATAATGCTTTCGATTCGCCGGTTGCCGCGACCATTACTTTTTCCGGCGTGGCTTCGGTTTTGGTAAATTCGCCGCTCAATTTCCCTTCGTGCAGCACCAGAACGCGGTCGGAAAGTCCCAAAACTTCCGGCAGTTCGCTCGAAACCATCACGATTGCTAAACCTTCTTTGGCGAGTTTGTTGATTTCCGCGTAAATTTCCTGTTTTGCGCCGACATCAATGCCGCGCGTCGGTTCGTCGAGGAATAAAACCTTCGGATTCGTCAGCAGCCATTTTCCCAAAACGACTTTTTGCTGGTTGCCGCCCGACAGAGTTCCGGCGACGGTCATCGGCGAATTTGCCTTGACGTGCAGGGATTTCATAACTTTTTTGGTGGCAATAGTTTCGCGTGAACGGTTGATTAAAAACGCGCCGGAAATACGTTTCAGTCCGGCGAGCGTCGAATTGTCCTGAATGGTTTGTTCGAGCAGCAAACCGAATCGCTTGCGGTCTTCGGTGACGAAACCGATGCCGTTTTTAATCGCTTCGGCGGGCGAATCAATTTTAACTTTTACGCCTTCGACGAAAACATCGCCGGAAACTTTGCCGTTCCACGCGGCGAAAACTCCCATCAAAAGCTCGCTTCGCCCCGCGCCCATCAGTCCGGCGATGCCTAAAACTTCGCCCTTTTTCACGGCGAACGAAACATCGCTGACCAATTTTTTACCGGCGATGTCGAGGTCGTAGACCGAAAGATTTTTTACTTCCAGAACCGTTTCGCCGAATTCGTGCGAAGTCGTCGGGAAAATATCGCCGACTTCGCGCCCGACCATCAGGGCGATGACTTTGGCGACGTTTAAATCTTTTGCGTCATTCGTGCCGACAGTTTTCCCGTCGCGCAAAACTGTGATTCTATCGCTCATCTCGAAAACTTCGCCGAGTTTGTGCGAAATATAAATCATTCCCACGCCGCGCGATTTCAAATCCTTCAAAATACCGAATAAAGTTTCGACTTCCGATTCGGTCAAAGCGGCGGTCGGTTCGTCCAGCACGAGAATTTTCGCGTCCTGCGACAAAGCCTTGGCGATTTCGACTAATTGCTGCTGCCCGATGCCGAGATTGCCGACTTTCGTGCGCGGATTGATCGGCAGATTCAAATCTTTGAGAAGTTGTCCGGCTTTTTTGTAGAGAAGCGTCGAATCAATCACGCCGAACCTCGACGGCTCGCGCCCCAAAAAGATATTTTCGCCGACGGTCAATTCTTTGACTAGGGAAAGTTCCTGAAAAATAATAGCGATACCGGCGCGTTCGGCTTCCCGAATGGTGTTGAATTTCCTTACGGAATCATCAACCAGAATATCGCCCGAATAAGTTCCGAACGGATAAACGCCCGACAAAACCTTCATCAGAGTAGATTTCCCCGCGCCGTTTTCGCCGACCAGCGAATGAAATTCGCCCGCCTGCAAGTCGAAACTCACGCCGTCCAAAGCCCTCACGCCGGGAAATTCTTTGACGATGTTTCGCATCTCCAAAAGTGCCATAAATTTTTATTTTTAACGCCAGTTGTCTTGCGTCGTCGGAAACCGTCAAGCCTGATAAGTTTTTCGAGTATGTCGGAAACTCTTTCGAGATGTCAACGAAGAGTTGACGTTAGGCACGATCAAAAGCCGCCCGCCGCTTAACTCCAGATTCTTAAATATCGCCGAAACCACTTCTGCACGAACGGCGATCTCAAAGTTTCCAGCGTCGCTTCGGTTCCGATTGCCTGCGTGATTTTCGCCAAGGTCGGATAAACGCGGATGATTTTGTTCAAATCCGAGACTTTCAAATTTTCCTTCATCGCCCAAACGAATTCGTGAATTAATTCTCCGGCGTGTTCGCCGACTAATGTTGCGCCGACGATGCGATTTTTGTTAGTCACGATTTTGGCAAATCCGTCTGTCGAGCCTTCGGTTTGAGCGCGGTCGTTTTCGGTAAAATTGACTTTATATATTTTGACGGCGTTCCCGAACTTTTCTTTCGCTTCCGCTTCGGTCAGACCGACGCGCCCGATTTCCGGTTCGGTGAACGTCGCCCACGGCACGACTCGAAAATCGGTCTTTTTCTTAAAAAGAAACGGGACAAACGCATTTTTGATGACGATTTGCGCCTCGTAGTCAGCGATGTGCGTGAACTGAAAATGCGCCGTTACGTCGCCCGCCGCGAAAATGTGTTTTTGCGAAGTTTGCAGATAAGCGTTGGTTTTTATCCGCTTTTCGTCATATTCAACGCCTGCTTTTTGGAGGTCTAAACTCTCGATGTTCGGCTGGCGACCGACTGCCGCAAGGATTTCGTCCGCTTCGATTTCGTAAGTTTTGCCGCCCGATTCAACCGTCACGACTTTTGCGCTATTCACGAGTTTATGGACTTTGACGGCTTTGGCGGTAGTTAAAATTTCCAAACCTTCCGCCTGCAAAAGTTTTTCCATCAAAGCGGAAACTTCCGCGTCTTCTTTAATCAAAATGCGGTCAGCCGATTCAATAATCGTCACCCGGCTGCCGAAACGCGCGAATGATTGTCCGAGTTCGATTCCGATTGCGCCCGCGCCCAAAATTATCAGGCGTTGCGGCAGTTCCTTCAGATGAAAAACTTCTTCGTTGGTGATAAATCCGGTTTCCCGTAAGCCTTCGATTGGCGGCACGAGCGGACGCGAGCCGGTCGAAATGCAGAAACGCTTTGCCCGCATTACGCGCTTTTGATTAGAATTTTTCAGCGAAACTTCAATCTCGTTCGGATCGAGAAATTTCGGCGTTCCGAAAACGATGTTCACGCCCATTTTCTCGAAGACTTCGGGCGCGTCGTGATGCTCGATAATTTCGATGACGTTTTGGACGCGGTTCGTAATTGACGCGAAAGAATCGTTCAGAAACCGCGGCTCTAAATCTTGAAAGCCGTATTTGCTCGCCTCTCTCGCCTGGCGAGCAAAACGCGCCGATTTGATTATTGTTTTCGACGGCACGCAGCCGGTATAAAGACAGTCGCCGCCGAGCGCGTTTTGCTCGATCAAAGCGACTTTCGCGCCGAGCGTCGCCGCGCCGCCCGCCGCCACCAATCCCGCCGAACCGCCGCCGATTACTATTAAATCGTAAGTTTCAAACATACCAAAAATTGTTTTCGCGGTTAATCAACGCGGTGTGCATTGTCAACGCTTCGCTCGCATCGAAAATCGTCAAGCGTTCGTCTTTGAACAACCCGATTTTCGTCCGCTTGTCCTGCAAAACCGACGGCAAAACAAAACACACGCCGCCCGCCGCGTCTTCCGTAAAAGGATACAAATCCAAATTCTTCAAACCGGGAGTTTCCTTGTTTAGTGAAACGAGTCGTGATGCCGTTTCGCAGACGAAACAACTCACTCCTGCCGGTTCCGCCCCAAAACGCGCCGCAGATGTCTTCAATCGGTAATTTGACGCAGATGCAAAGTCGAGCGTACCAGACGGTCGAGTCTGGCGACAACTAAAATATCGCCTTTCTCTGACATATTCCAGACAGGCTTATAAAGCGGGACGTTTGCCGCCTGCCGCGCTTTTCTTTTCCTGAAAGATTTTCGGCAGTCTTTCGATTTATCGAGTTGGACATCCAAATTCTGCTCGTTTGAACTGACTCTTGCTTGATTGACTAATGCCATAACAAAAGAAATTCCTAAAAATCCGTGAAAAGTATCTTTTTGACCTAGACGTTTTGAGAATCATCTCATAAGACATAAAATAAGACGTTTATTTTGCTCCGTTTCATGTATTCTACTTTTTGAGATAATTTTTTGAGTCAAAATTCCTTACCGACATTTTTCGTGGTTTGGGCGGAAATCCCTGATTTGCTGTTGAATTCTTTTGAGTCTCGAATTTGCGCTGCCAATCGGTCGAACAATCACTCTTATTTTTTCAAAGCAACACATTTTCCTGTAAAATTTGATATTATAGTTTGCAAACGAGACTCCATTTTTGCTTCATCAGTAAAAATAGACTTTCATTTTCAAGCATTATCTGCTATTTTGGCGTTTCTATGGCAAAAGAACAAACACCTTTTTCAATTTCTCCAAATCCGCTGGCACTGCATTTAACCGACAGCTTACGCGCGGTACTACACAAAACGCGGTATGTTATCAATCATCGGCAAGGTTTGTCTTGTATTCTGGGCGATGTCGGGCTTGGTAAATCAACGATGCTTCGTTATCTATCGTCCGAATACGGTGCGCGTGAAGACTGTCGGACTTTTCTGATACCGACACCGAATTTCCCTTCTCCGTTTGCGATGCTCAAAGATATTTGCCTCGGTTTCGGGCTGGAACCAAAATCGTCGCGCAACGCGCAAGAGCGTATGTTTAATGATTTTCTGGTCGAAGAATACGCGCAGGAAAAAAACATCATCCTGTTTATTGACGAAGCGCAGAATTTAGACAATAAACAGCTCGAACTCGTCCGCGCCATTCTCAATTTTGAAACGAACGAAGAAAAACTCGTGCAGATTATTCTTGCCGGACAGCTCGAATTAAAAGCCAAACTCGACAACAAACGCAATAAATATCTGAAAAGCCGAATCGTTATGTATTCGACCTTAAATGCTTTGACTTTAGCCGAAACGCGCGAGATGGTTTCAACCAAATGCGAATACGCGGAAATTCAAAATCCGTTTATTGACGAAGCCGTCGAACGCATCTACAACCAAACGGCTGGAGTTCCCCGCTCGGTTTTGAAAATGTGCGCGATGCTTTATGTGCTGATGATCGAATATAAGTTGGGTGAAATCCCGATTGATGAAATTGAAAACATCAGAGATGAGGTCGCAGTATGAGTTCGGCGTTTGAAAGATTGCAGAAATTGGCTGAGGAAAAACGGTTAAAAGAGAAATCTGAAAAGCCGCGTTTTGAGATTGTGCCGGTAAACATTGATTCCCAACCTAGCGCAGTTAGCGCAGGCAGTTCACCTAGCGCAGTTAGCGCAGGCAGTCAACAGCTTCCGGTCGCGCCGGAAAAAGATTTCGCTAAAGTCGCTAATTCAATCGTACGGCAAATTCCGAACGGCGCGTTTGTCGGCAAATCGAAACAGATGTATGACTATCTTTATTCGCTGACGCGCGGAGCGGTCAAACCGACTCGTTCGGTGCGCGTTTCCAAATCTTCTCTGATGCGCGGATCAGGCATTAAATCAACTCACACTTTTTACAATAATGTGCGGCATTTGGAAGCCAGCAATTTGATTATCATTACCCGCATTGACGGCGAGAAAGACGGCAATTCTTACGAGGTTTTTCTGCCCGAAGAAATCGAAAACGACCTAGAGCAGTTAGGGCAGTTAGGGCAGTTAAGGCAGTCATGGCAGAAACTGCCACTGGCAGTTAGCGCAGTTTCTGCGCTAACTGCGCTAGGTTCAAAACCAATAACCACGGGGGTTTCAAGCACTCCTAAGACTTCTTTTAAAGACATTAAGACAAATGATGATGAGGCGTTCGCCGGTTTCATCGAAAAATTTCAATCGGCAGCCGCAGAAATGACCGGAAAAAAACTCGTCAAACGCGACGGCGAAAACTTGGAAAAAATTGCCGATCTGCTTATTCTCGAATTAAAAATCGCCGCCCGCCGCACCGGAGAGATTTCATCGGTTCCGGCATTTTTAACCGAAGTGCTGCGCCGCAAACTTTTACAGAGAAATAGTTCCGCCGCCGCCGCCGGATCGCCAAAAGAAAAAGCCGAGACGGTCGGTGAGCCGAGCGCAGCGGGCGAGTATGAAAAAAAGCCGCTCGACAAACAGGGCAGGGAAGCCGCTTTGCTGGAACTGCGAGATTTTGCCGGTGAGGATTTTTTAGAAGATTTCAAAAAATGGTATACCGCTGCGGATTGGAAGTGGCTGACGGCTGAACTTGATAAAACGAAGCAGAGCAGTGAGTGAATAAGAATTCTTTTCAAACGTAGTGATAGCAGCGGTCGAAATTAAATTTCCAAACTCGACGGAGTGAGAGACGCGCTCGATTGATGAAGAAAACGTGCTTTGCCGAAAACCAGACGACGATTGTGTTATTGTGATTGCATCTGTGGCAGAGAGAAATCTGTGCGAGGGATAAGACAGCACCGGGCATTGAAACATTGAAAAATTGAAACATTGAAACATTGAAAAGCGGGAGATTATCAAAATGCCAAAGCAAATTGAAATCAGTTCAAGGCGCATTCGTCTAGTGGTCAGGACACAAGGTTCTCAACTTTGGAACAGGAGTTCAATTCTCCTATGCGCTACTAAAAAATCCCATTTCAAACGTGGAATGTGTGTCGAGGGTGGAAAGTGTGTCGAGCGAAAAATAAATGGACGAGCCAAATTTAATCATCCGCAGTCGTCGGGTCGTCACGCCGGAAACGGTCGTTCCGGCGGCTGTGCATATCCGTAAAGGCAGAATTGCGGCGATTAGCGGCTGGGATGAGGTTCCGGCTCAAACTCTGCTCCTAGATGCCGGAAATGCCGTTGTGATGTCGGGACTGGTGGACGCGCACGTTCACGTCAACGAGCCGGGACGCACCGAATGGGAAGGCTTTGCGACGGCGACGCGGGCGGCGTGTGCGGGTGGCGTGACGACGCTGGTTGATATGCCTCTGAACAGCATTCCGCCGACGACCACGCTCGACGGATTCGCCCAAAAACTCGCGGCGGCGAACGGGAAATGTTCGATTGACGTGGCTTTCTGGGGCGGCGTAATTCCGGGCAACACGAGCGAATTAAAATTGCTTTTGGATGCGGGTGTGCGCGGTTTCAAATGCTTTTTAGTTCATTCCGGCGTTGACGAATTCCCAAACGTGACCGAAGCGAATTTGCGGGAAGCGATGCCCGAACTGGCGAGATTGAATACAGTTTTGCTCGTCCACGCCGAAGTTCCCGAACCGATTGAAAATGCCGCCGCGCAATTGAAAAACAGCGATCCGAAAAGTTATCGAACATTTCTCGAATCACGTCCGCGAGCGGCGGAAAATGAAGCGGTCGCCTTGATGATTCGCCTGTGCCGCGAAACCGGCGCACGGGTTCACATCGTGCATCATTCTTCGGCGGATGTTTTGCCGCTGCTCAAGACGGCGAAGGCGGAAGGCTTGCCGCTGACGGTCGAAACCTGCCCGCATTATCTGACTTTTGCGGCGGAAGAGATTCCCGACGGCGCGACGCATTTCAAATGCTGTCCGCCGGTGCGCGAGCGCGGAAATCGTGAAAAACTCTGGGAAGCGTTGGCGGACGGGGTGATTGATATGATCGTCTCCGATCATTCGCCCTGCACACCGGCTCTGAAATTAGCGGAAACGGGCGATTTTCTCGAAGCGTGGGGCGGCATCGCGGCTTTGCAATTCAGCCTGCCCGCCATCTGGACGCAGATGCAGAAGCGCGGTTTCGGTCTGCGCGAGCTGACCCGATGGATGTCCGCCGCGCCCGCCAAGTTAGCCGGTTTGGATCAGCGCAAAGGTCGTCTGGCAGTTGGCTTCGACGCTGATCTTGTAATTTTTCAGCCGGAAAAAGAGTTCAAAGTCGTGCCGGAAATTATTCACTTCCGGCATAAAATTACGCCGTATTCGGGAATGAATCTGCGCGGCGTAGTCGAAGCCGCCTATCTGCGCGGCGTAAAAATTTATGAGCAGGGAATTTTTGCCGAAAATGCGACCGGTAGATTGCTGACCAAATAGCGCAAGTCAAAATATATTTTATGGATTTTACCGAACTGATTGATTTGGCTTCCGAGAAGCTGGGCGGCGCGGTTTTAGACGCAAATGACGAGTTTTTCGCGCCGAAGGAAAATTTGCTCAAACCAAACGCGCCGATTTTTATCGAAGGCAAATATACGGATTTGGGCAAATGGATGGACGGTTGGGAAACGCGCCGCCGCCGTTCGCCGCGTTTGGAAGAAAAATTCGACTGGTGCGTTATTCGATTGGGACTGGCGGGAATCATTCGCGGCGTGGTCGTGGACACGAGCTTTTTTCGCGGCAATTTCCCGTCGCACTGCTCGATAGAAGTTTGCGTGGTTGACGGACAGCCGAACATCGCGCAACGGCTCGGCGCGGAAACCAAATGGATCGAGATTCTGCCGCCGTCGGAATTGGAAGGCGATTCAAGCAATTATTTTGCGATAGATTTCTCCGAGCGCGTGACGCATTTGCGTTTGAAAATTTATCCTGACGGCGGCGTGGCGCGGCTGCGCGTTTTCGGTGAAGTTACGCCGGATTGGGAAAAATTGCGGCGGCGCAACAGCGAACTTGATTTAGCGGCGGCGGAACACGGCGGAACGGTTTTGGAAGCCAGCGATATGTTTTTCGGACACCGGCACAACCTGATTATGCCCGGACTGGCGCAGGATATGAGCGACGGCTGGGAAACCAAACGGCGGCGCGGGGCGGGTCACGATTGGTGCGTCGTCAAACTCGGCGGCGCGGGAGCTATCGAGCGCGTGGAAATTGATACGTCGCACTTTAAGGGAAATTATCCCGAAAGCTGTTCGATTGAAGCGGGTAGCCATTCAAATTCCGATGAAATCGTCTGGCGGGAATTGTTGCCGAACACCAAACTTCAGGCGCACACGCGGCACGTTTTCGTTGATGAAATCAAAAATTGCGGCGTGGTCACGCACGTTCGATTTAACATTTTCCCCGACGGCGGTGTCAGTCGTCTGCGGCTTTTCGGGAGAATTGCGGATTGAAGAACGCATTGGAGAAATTAAATCAATCGCCGCGCGAAACGGCGGAAGCCGATTTTTTGAACTGTTGCGGTTCGCCGAATTGGGCGCGAATGATGTCGGCGGCGCGACCGTTTGCCGATGTCGCCGCGCTGATCAATCGAGCCGAACAAATCTGGCTCGATCTCGAAACGCAGGATTGGCTCGCCGCGTTCGCCGCGCATCCGAAAATCGGCGCGAAAAAATCCGTCTCGCCGCAAACGG
>JAJAZE010000107.1 GCA_026785925.1 Pyrinomonadaceae bacterium | reverse complement strand
GCGCGAAGATTTAATCAAACGCTTCGTCGAATTGCAGTATGAACGCGGCGACATCGAATTCGAGCGCGGCAAGTTTCGGGTGCGCGGCGATGTCGTCGAACTTTTCCCGTCGTATCAGGAAAACGCTTATCGGTTTGAATTTTGGGGCGACGAGATTGAGGCGATTTATACGATTGACCCGCTGCTCGGCGAAGTTCTCCAAAAACACGAATCGCGTCTGCCGATTTACCCGAAAACGCATTACATAATGTCGAAGCCGACGATCAAACGCGCCGTCAAAACCATTAAAGAAGAACTCGTCTGGTGGGAAGAAGAACTTATCAAACAGGGAAAACTCGTCGAATCGCAAAGATTACATCAGCGCACGATGTATGACCTTGAGATGATAAAGGAAATGGGGTTTTGTCGCGGCATCGAAAATTATTCGCGTCATCTAACCGGCAAACCGCCCGGAGCCGCGCCGCCGACGCTGCTCGATTACCTGCATAAAGACACGCTGATGATAATTGACGAATCGCATCAAACCGTTTCGCAAATCGGCGCGATGTATAAAGGCGACCGCTCGCGCAAAGGAAATCTCGTCGAATACGGTTTTCGCCTACCGAGTGCGATGGACAATCGCCCGCTCAACTTTGAAGAATTTGAACAGCGGCGCGGACAGACGATTTATGTTTCCGCCACGCCCGGCAATTTTGAATTGGAGAAAGTCGGCGGCGAAGTCGTCGAGCAGATTATCCGTCCGACCGGCTTGCTCGACCCGCTGGTCGAAGTGCGTCCCGTGAAAGGTCAAATTGACAATCTGTTGGAAGAATGCCGCCTTCGCGCCGAACGCAACGAACGAGTTTTGGTCACGACGCTGACGAAAAAAATGTCGGAAAGTTTGACCGAGTATTTTCTCGAAGTCGGTGTCAAAGTCAATTATCTGCATTCAGATATTTTGACTTTGGAGCGCATCAAAATTTTAAGAAATCTGCGGCGCGGCGAGTTTGACGTTCTTGTCGGAATCAATTTGCTGCGGGAAGGTTTGGATTTGCCGGAAGTGTCCTTGGTGGCGATTCTCGATGCCGACAAAGAAGGCTTTCTGCGTTCCGAAAGAAGTTTAATTCAAACGATGGGACGCGCCGCCCGCAATGCCAACGGCATCGCCATTCTCTACGCCGACAAAATCACCGATTCGATGAAACGCGCGATTGACGAAACGCAGCGTCGCCGTAAGGTGCAGGAAATTTACAACGCCGAACACGGCATCACGCCGACGACCATTATCAAATCAATCGAATCAACGCTAGTCACGGCTTACGAAGCGGATTATTTTAAAGTCCCGCTCGAATTCGATAAATACGAAGAGTATTCGCCGAAACAATTAAAGGAAACCATCGGGCAAATCGAAGCCGATATGCGTTTCGCCGCCCGCGAGATGAAATTTGAACGCGCCGCCGAACTGCGCGACCGACTGAAATATCTGCGCGAACGGCAGATGGAATTGGGTTAAAAATTATGCAGGTTAAAACACAACGCGACGAAATGGAAAATTATTTGACCGATGCCAGCAATTTGCCGGGCGGGTTTTCCGATAAATTGTATATTCCCGAAACGCGCACGGAAATCGCCGATATTTTGAAAGAAGCGAACGCGCAAAAAATCCCCGTGACCGTTTCCGGCGCGCGAACCGGCACGGTCGGCGGCGCGATTCCGTTCGGCGGCTGTATTGTTTCGCTCGAAAAATTTAATCGAATCAAAGAAATTAACGACAAATTCGCCGTTGTCGAAAGCGGTGTGATTCTGACCGATTTACAAAAAGCGGTCGAGGCGAAAAAACTTTTTTATCCGCCCGACCCGACCGAATGGAGTTGTCAAATCGGCGGAACCGTCGCCACCAACGCGAGCGGCGCACGGAGTTTTAAATACGGCGCGACGCGGAAATTCGTGCGGCGCATTGAATTGGTTTTGCCGAACGGCGATTTTCTAAATTTGAAACGCGGCGAGGTTTTCTCTAAAGACGGTTTTATCGAAATAACCGCCGAAAACGGCAATGTGACCAAAGCAAAACTGCCGACTTACGATTTGCCGAACGTGCGGAAAAACGCTGCGGGTTATTTTTCGGCGGCGATGACGGACGCGATAGATTTGTTCGTCGGCAGCGAAGGAACGCTCGGCGTAATCACCGAAATCGAACTCGGTTTATCAAAAAAACCGGCGGGATTTTTGAGCGGAATTATTTTCTTCAAAGTCGAAAAAGATTTGTTGAATTTCGTGGACGAAGCGCGGCGGATTTCTTTTGAAACCAGAAAACTGAACGCCGAATCATTGGCAAACGCGAATCGGCAAACTGCCGTCGCTCCGACGATTGATGCGGCACTGCTTGAATACTTCGACGAAAATTCGCTCAAATTTATCAAAGAAAAGTTTCCCGAAACGCCCGAAAATATGGGCGGCGCGATTTTCTTTGAGCAGGAAACCGACGCGGAAACCGAAGACGAGCTTTTCGAGCAGTGGAACGATTTGCTGGAAAAACATCACGCTGAAATTGATGCTTCGTGGTTCACGACGAGCGAGTCGGATTTGATAAAAATGCGCGAATTTCGCCACGCGCTGCCCGTTTCGGTCAACGAAAAAGTCGTCAAAAACAAACAGCGAAAAATCGGAACCGATATGGCGGTGCCGGACGAATGTTTCGCTTCTTTTCTGCGGTTTTACAAACAAAAATTGAACGAAAGCAATTTGGATTATGTGATTTTCGGACACATCGGCGACAATCATCTGCACGCTAACATACTGCCGAAAAATGAAGCGGAAGCGGTAACGGCGAAACATCTCTACGGCAGATTTATCGCGCAGGCGATAATGCTCGGCGGCACGGTTTCGGCGGAACACGGCATCGGCAAACTAAAGTCGAAATATCTTTACGTCCAACACGGCGAACGCTACTTAAACGAAATGGCGGAACTCAAACGCGCCTTCGACCCGCACGGAATTTTAGGGCGCGGAAATATGTTCGACGCGAAATTTCTCTAATCGGAACGCGAGGCAAAAGGCGAAAGGAGGAAGGCGAAAGGCGAAAAATCAAATCTTAGTTTTAACTTTCGCCTTTCGCCTTCCTCCTTTCGACTATTTGCTAGTCTCAAAGTTGACGGTTAGAATACAGACTTTATAAAACCAGAAAAGGAAAGCATCCGAAAAAATGATAAAAGCGATTTTGATGGATTTTAACGGAGTCATCATTGATGACGAACCGCTGCAAATGAAGGCGTATCAGGAAATTTTGAAGGACGAAGGCATTGATTTGACCGAAGACGATTACTACGCTTCGATGGGAATGGACGATGTGACTTTTCTCGAATCCGCTTATCGCCGCGCCGAAAAAGATTTTACCGGCAATCGAATCAGCGCGATTCGGGAAGCCAAAACCGCTAAATGGCGCGAGATAGTCGAGCGGGAAATTCCGCTTTTCGCGGGCGTGGAAAACTTCGTCAAAAAAATGTCGCAGAGCTTCGCGCTCGGCATTGTTTCGATGGCGCGGCGCGAAGAAATCGAATTCGTTCTCGACGCGACGAATATGCGCGGCAGTTTTTCAGCCATTATCAGCGCGGAAGACGTAACCAAGTGCAAACCGGATGCCGAATGTTATCACAAAGGTTTTAATTTGATTGACGCGGCGCGAATGCGAGCCGGCAGCAACCCGATTGTTCACGGCGATTGTCTGGTCATCGAAGACGCGCCGCAGGGAATTATGGCGGGCAAAGCCGCCGGTTTGATGACTTTGGGAATCACCAACACGGTTTCCGCCGAAAAACTGCGGGCGGCGGGCGCGGACGCGGTTTCAAAATCTTTAGACGACTGGATGCCGGATTCGATGCGGCGCGTCTTTATTTAGCAAATGAGAAGTGATAGGTGAAGGGAGAAGTGATAGGTGAGAGGTGAGAAATTAGAAATGACATTTCAGGTTATCGTCTCTCACCTATCACTTCTCACCTTTCACTTGTCATCTGACAAATAATGGAACATCAAATTACAATCGAAGAAGCCGGTGAAAGTTTGTTATCGTGCGCGGCTTTTCTGGCGGAAAACATCAAAAGTTCCGACGGACACGCCGAGGCGATGAAGGAAATTATTCCGCGTTACCTGGCGAAAAACGCGGTTGATTTGGCGGCGGAATTTGCCAATTCGGTTGCCGATCCATTTACGCGCGACCGCCTGCTGGTTCTCGTGGCGGAAAAGTGCGCGGCGATTGACGACGACGAATACGCCGTGCAGCTCGTCGAATCCATCGAAGATTTCGGCACGCGGGCGCAGGCGAATGAAAAATTGGCGGTGCAGAAATCGCTCAAGGGCGAGTTTGCAAAGGCTCTCGAATACGCCGAAACGCTCGCTCACGCCGATGACGTTTTCGGCGATATTGCCGCGCACCAAATTGAAGCGGGCGATGAAGTCGCCGCTTTGAAAACCCTTTCGCGCATTGAATTTCCAAACGCCAAAGTCGTCGCTCTGCAAAACATCGCGCATCAATATCTGCAAAAAGGCGAAACGGCAAGAGCCGTCGAACTGCTCGATCAAGCGGCGGCGGCGGCAAATGAAATTGAATTTACCGAAGAAAAAGTGCGGGCTTTGATTGATCTCGGCAATCATTTTATCGAAGCGCGGGAAAATGGTCGGGCGATTGAAAAGTTCGATCAAGCTAAAACAGCGGCTGAAACGCTCGACAATCAGCATCGGGATTTGTTTCTAACTAATATCGCGCTCGGTTTTCTGCGGGCGGGAACGCTCGAACTCGCTGACCGAACGCTTGATTTAATTACGGACAACGCGCAGACGGCTTCGACTCTGCTCGGTTATTCGCACCATTTCCGGGCGCAGAACGAGCCGGACGAAGCCGCCGAAACGCTCGAAGAAGCATACGCGATTTTGAAATCGCAGAAAGACCGCGACGTGCGCGATAGTCGGGGGCGGTATAATTTATGGGCGACTATCGCCATCGAATTTGCGCGAATCGAAAAACCCGACCGCGCCGTCGAAATCGCGCAGGAAATCATTGACGAAACGGCGCAGACAACCGCACTTTCCAACATCGCGCAGGTCTGCGCGATGCAGTCGAAAGATCAATCGGCGCGGCAGTCGCTCAACGGGATTGCCGACGACGCGCAAAAAATGTTCGCGCTGATCGGCATCAGCGACGCAAAAGTCCAAACGGAAAAAACGGACGAAGCGTTAAACTACCTGCGCGAAGCCGAAAACTTAAGCGAAACCGTTCCGCAACTCGCCTCGCGTTCCGCCGCGCTGAACGAACTCGCCCGCCGCTTTCAAGGTTTGGGCGACGCGGCAAAAGCCCGCCAACTACTTCACGAAAATCTCGAATTAATTCCGACCATCCGCGACGAAAGCAGTCGCGCCGTCGCGCTCGCGCAACTCTCGGATTTTTACGAACAATTGAATTACGAATTAAACGACGCGGAAAAAGAAATTCTGCAAACGCTGGTTCGGCAGGCAGGCGGATAATTTTAATAAAACAATTAAAAGAGTCGCGCCCCGCGAAACAAATTCTAAAATCATTTTTGCTTTTCAAACTTCAGGGCAATTGAATTTATACAATACCGCAGTCCGGTCGGTTTCGGACCATCGTCAAAAACGTGACCGAGATGCGACCCGCAGCGGCTGCATAAAACTTCGGTGCGCGATTCGCCGAGGGAAACGTCGGTTTCTTCCATTACATTGACGGCAGCAATCGGCTGATAAAAACTCGCCCAACCCGTGCCTGATTCAAACTTGGCATCGGAACTGAATAATCTCAAACCACATGCCGCGCAGTGATAAATGCCGTGTTCGTGGTTGTCGGTATATTCGCCGGTGTAAGCCCGCTCGGTTCCTTTTTCGCGCAAAACGTGAAATTGTGCGGGTGTCAATTCTTTGCGCCATTCGACTTCGGTTTTGACGATTTTCTCGCCTTTATATTCGTCATTCGCAACGCTTGCCGTTTTACTTTCGCTTTCCGAATCAAACAGTTTGTCGAGCCGAACGGCGTAATCCGCCGGTAATTTGTTGCCGAAGTAGCGCACGATTCCTTTATTGTCGAGAAAAACGACGGTCGGCGTTCCGACCACTTTATAAATTTCGGCGACTTGCGCGTCGGCATCGCGCACGACTTCATATTTGATGTCGAAATCTTTGATGCCTTCCTTGACCCGTGCCAAACCTTCGCCGATGTTGATTCCCAGAACGCGAACGCCCCGGTCTTTGTATTCCGCCGCCAATTGATTGACGCGCGGAGCCTCCGCTTTGCACGAAGGACACCAAGCCGTCCAGAAAATCAGCACCGCCGGTTTGCCCGCCAAATCCTTGAGCGAAACTTTCGTGCCGTCGGGTTTGGCGAGTTCAAATTCCGGCGCGGGACTGCCGACTACGGCTTCGCGCACCGGCATTGGGAGATTATTTTTAATGGCGATTGGCACGCCGCTTTGCGATTGAACCAGGCTGCTGCAAGCGGTCATCCCGCCGAAAGAAACGGCTGCCAGAACTAATGTGTATAAAGTTGTTGAGAATGACATAATTTCAATTCAGAATTTTTTATAAAAATGTTAAACGAAGTGAAAGTTCCCGTCGTTCAGAGTTCGGAGTTACGTCTGGAGGCGCGGGAATCCGCTGCCGGTTCACGCCTCGAGGCGTAACTCTGAACTTTATTATTTAGTCGCTTTGGCGAAAGCCCGAACGTATGTTTCACGGTCAGGATTGTGCGTGGTTTTGAAAACTTCGCGCTTGTTTTTGAAAATGCCGACGGTCGAAGTGTTTTTTTTATTGGCTTCAAAGAATCTGCTCAAGCCGAACGATTTGGCGGTCGCTTCGGCTTTGGCGGTCGTTTCGTCGTTGGTTACGTCAAGCACGACAAGATTGACTTTGCCGCCGTAGCTTTGCATCAAATCATTGATAATCGGCTCGACTGATTTACAGGCACTGCACCAATCGGCGCGAATCAATGCGACGGTCGGTTTGCTTGCCATCTTATCATCTTTCATTTTGTCCTGTGCCGAAGTGTTAAAAGTGAACGCCGTTAAAAAAAGTGCGCCGAAAAATAACATCATCTTTAAGTTTTTCATAAGTTTCAAATCTCCCGAGTATTTAGTTTTTGCGGCGGTGCGAATGTCGCGCCGTTACAAGCAAGATGTGCAGCCGGAAGCAAATTATTCCCGAACGAACAAAATACCTATTCAAAAAAACGGGAATAGAATGCTGCTGATGCTGCATAGTTAAGTTTGTCGGGCGCGGTTTTTCCGATTGTAATTCAAATATGTTCGGTATCGGCAGAGAGCGTGAAAAAGAATGGGCGACTTTTGAGGCGGAGGCTTTGCCTTTGATGGCAGACGTTTTTCGCGTGGCGAAATATCTGGTGCGCGACGTTTCGGAAGCCGAAGATTTGACTCAGGAGACTTTCGCGCAGGCTTTGAAATCATTTCATCGCTATACGCCCGACACGAATTGCCGCGCGTGGCTGGTGACGATTCTCTACCATTTAAATAGCAAAAGGCGTTACAAATTAGGTCGGTTGAAAATTGTCGAAGATGCCGAAGAACAAATCGCGCAAACGGTCGCCTTCGAGCCGCCGATTCCCGAACGTCTGACCGACGAAGAAATTTTACAGGCACTCGAACGAATCCCGAAACAGTTCCGCGAAGTAGTTTTATTAACCGATGTCGAGGAATTTTCTTACAAAGAAGTTGCCGAACTGCTGCAAACGCCCATCGGCACGGTGATGTCGCGTTTGCATCGCGGACGCAGATTATTGCGCCAGCAGTTGACGGAATATGCTCGCACTTTCGGCATTGCCGCCGACGGTTAAGGTGAAAAATTATGTGTTGTCAGGAAATTAAAGAAATGTTCGATTCGTATCTCGGCGACGAACTGCTGGTCGAGACGAATCACGAAGTATTGCGCCATCTGGAAAATTGTCCCGCGTGCCGTCGTGAATTGTCAGCCCGCCGCGATTTGCGAAAGCATCTGCGGGCGGCGGTCATCAACGCGCCCGACGTGCAAATAAACCCGGCTTTTGCGGCACGCCTGCAATCGAATTTACAAGCGGCGGCTCTGCGCCCGACACTTTTAGAAAAAATCAAACTAAATAATTTTTTTAGCAATCCGCTGCTGCTCGGCGCGGCGATGTGTTTTGTCATATTGATTTTCGGCGGTTTGCTGCAACAGTTTTATTCGACTGTGCCGACCGACATCGGGCGTTTCGATCAACCCGAAAAGATTGTCGTTCCGGCGCAAACGCCCGCTGAAACGAGTTTGATTCAAGCCGTTCATATCGCGTGGCAGGAAATGACGGAACACGCCGTCGGCGATCACGAAAACTGCGCCCTCGAATACAAATTAGCCGAAGCCCCGATCACGCTCAACGAAGCGGCGGAGAAATACGGCAAATACAATAAGAACCTGGACAAAGTTGTGATTGCGCCGCTGCGCGAAGTTTTCGGCGACAAAAATTTTGATAAGATAGAGCTTTTGGAATCGCATTCGTGCGTTTTTGACGGCAGGCGTTTCGCGCACGTCGTTTTGCGGCATCGAACGCGCCGCGTTTCGGTTCTTGTCACCGATACGGATTTGCCAATCGAGAACGAAAATCAGATTTTAGCGCAGACATCGGAAAAGATGCGCGTAGCGAGTTTTCGCACCGCGCACCACGCCGTTTTTGTCGTTTCCGATTTGCCGGAAGCGGAAAATATGACGATTGCCAAAGCGATTTCGCCCGCCGTCAGTCGCCATATCGAGAAAACGCGCGCGTGAGAAATTGCTAGACAAAAAAATCTGGAACAAACAAAAAAGACTATGGCACAACAGTTAGAAAAAAAACACTCGCTCGCCGTTCGGTGGCTGCACTGGATAAATTTTCCGCTGCTTTTTTTAATGATTTGGAGCGGAATTTTGATTTATTGGGCGAACGCGATTTACAGCGTGAAGATTTTCGGCTACGAATTATTTAAATTTTTTCCGGCGTGGTTTTACGAAACGCTTGGCATCCCTTTTCGCCTTGCCGAAGGACTTTCGCTGCATTTTTTCTTTATGTGGCTGTTTCTCGTCAACGGCGTAATCTACGTTTTATATTTGATTTTTTCGGGCGAATGGCGCGGAATGCTGCCGGTTCCGGGTTCGTTCAAACGCGCCGCGCTGGTGACGCTGCACGATTTGCACATCGTCAAAAAATTGCCGCCGCAGGGAAAATATAACGACGCGCAGCGCATCGCCTACACGGGAACGATTCTGCTCGGTGTCGCGGCGGTCGTGACCGGATTGGCGATCTATAAACCGTTGCAGTTGAGTTGGCTGACGAGCATTCTCGGCGGTTACGAATGGGCGCGTTGGGAACATTTCTGGACGATGATTTTGTTCGTCTTGTTTTTCGTCGTCCACGTCGCGCAGGTCATTTTAGCCGGTTGGAGTAATTTTCGTTCGATGGTTAACGGCTATGAAGCAGTCAAAACCGACGGTTTGCCCGTCTCAGCCAGCAAAGAAGGAGCAAAAGTATGAGTGCAGAGAATGAAGATAAAAATGCGGAAGTTTTACTCGAAAAAGTTCGTGAACTCGAAGCGTTAAAAAAGATCGATGCCAACGATGATAAGGGAAACACGGCGCGAATCTTGAATGAAAAGCGACATTTCACCGAATCTTTGAGCGATACGGAAGCGAAAAAGATGATGGGCGAACATTCGCGTCGTTCGTTTCTGGTCGGCGGCGCGGCGGCGATTGCGGGCTATTTCGGTTACAGTTGGCTGCGAAAACCGGAAAACTTTCACATTTTTCAAAGCGGTTTCAAATTCAACGAAGATGTCAGTCAAAAGTTTTTCGGGAACAACGATCTCGCGCCGGAATTTTCAAGAGACCGCGCCGGTTCGAGAGCGAACGGCGACTTAGGATTGGGCGAAGATTTCGACGTTGAAGATTGGGATTTACAAATTGTCGGCGTGGCGAACGCCCAAAATTATCCGCAGTATTTCGCCGATATTTCATTCGGCGGCGAAGACAACGCGCCGCGTTCGATGGACACGCCGCCCGCGCCGAACGTGCCGGTTGCCGGTCTGCTTTTGAGTTTGGACGATATAAAAAGTTTGCCGCGAATCGAGATGACGACCGAGTTAAAATGTATCGAAGGCTGGAGTCAAGTCGTCAATTGGACGGGCGCGAGATTTTCCGACTTCGCCGCCAAATTCGCGCCGCCGGAAAATACGAAATACGTTTCGCTAGTCACTCCCGACCGCGCCTATTACGTCGGTTGGGATATGCCGAGCATTCTGCACCCGCAAACTTTGCTGGCATACCAAATGAACGGCGAACCTTTAACGCCGATTCACGGCGCACCTTTGCGATTGGTGACGACGACAAAATACGGCATCAAGCAAATCAAACGCATCGGGCGCATCGAATTCACCAACGAACGACCGGCGGATTATTGGGCGGAACAAGGCTATGATTGGTATTCGGGACATTGAGAACTAATACTGGAGCGCGGAGACTGGAGCGCAAGCATCCCTGCTTGCAATGAGTGTCGGCTTCCGACACGAAAAAGCGTCGCTTAACTCGTAATTTGAACGAAGCGCAAGTTAGCCGCTTCT
>JAJAZE010000106.1 GCA_026785925.1 Pyrinomonadaceae bacterium | reverse complement strand
TGCGTTAGAGACAACCGTGAAAGTCGCCATCGGCGCGGTCTGCACAATCGTCGGCGCGACCGAATCTTCGCGCATCACAACCAAATCACTCAGCGCGTCAATGTTCAGACGCATCGGCACAATCGCCGTCGTTTTGCCCGCCACATCGAGCGAAGCCGCCACATCGAATTTTTGCGCGTCGTAATTTATCTTTTCGGTTTCGCTTCGCGGCGGCTTAACGTCGCTCGTCAATAAATGAATCTGCTCGCCTGCGCCGACAATCAACGTGTCAACCGAACGCGCCGAAACTCGTGCCGTCAGCATCACGGGCGCAACGTCATTTGATAAATTATCCGGCAGCGCAACCGTTTTTTCGTCGCGCCAAACGGCTGACAAAATTCCTTTCGCGTTAATTGTTCCATCGTTTTCCAGAAGATGAATTTTGCCGTTGTCGGTCAACAGAGCGATTTCGTTTTTCAAATTTTTATCTTTGAAAAAATCGCCAACCGCGAGCGCGTCAATTTGAAAGTTGAATTTCCGTCGCGTAATATGAACGGTTTCAGCCTGCCTGCCGTCCGCACCGAGCAACAATTTTCTATCTCTGCCGCGCAAAACAGCGAGTTCGTTGCCTGCCGCAATCGCCAAATCAAACCGCGCGTCGCCTTCGAGCAAACCGACGGCGAGAGATTTAACGGGCGCGGCGAAATTAAAAACTTCCGGTTGCGCTTTCATCGCGCCGTAAGGATTTTCGTAAATCAAAACCTGCGCGTCTTTGCCGTTTTGAACGGCGACGATTAAATCGCTCAAGCCGTCGCGCCGATTAAAATCGTCGGCTAACAAAGCAGTAACTACGCCCGGCAATTCGATTCGTTTTGACAAAACAAAATCGCCGCGCCCGTCGCCTTTCAAAAAATAAAGGCTGTTTTCCGTTCGCGCCGCCGCCGCAATGTCGAAATGTCCGTCCGCGTCGAAATCGCCCGCCGCCAAAAAATCGGGCGCGGTCGGCAAAGTGAATAATTGCGCCGGACTTAAAAAAGGCGCGTCGGTAAATTCGCCTTTCGCCCGGCGTTCTTTGGCTTCGGGCGCGTTCGGATAACCCGCGTCAACATTGCCGCGCAGAAACGTCGCCGCGCCGCTTTCGTCGCCGGCGTAACCAGCGATGATGTCGGGCGTGCCGTCTTCGTCAAAATCCGCCGCGACGAGCGAAAGCGGACGGCTTTGGTTATTTTCAAAACTCGAACGCAAGCCGGAACTTCCCGCAAAATCGGTAATTATTTCTCTGCCGTCGCGGACGTTAATCCAAGGATTGCCGCGCCGTTCGGCGAAAATTCGCGGCTCTTGATTCCACCGCGCCGTTTGAAAATTCGGCGGTGTTTCGGCGGTTACGATTTTCTCCGAACGCTGTAATAAACTCGCCACCATCAAAACAAGCATCGCGGCGGCGAGAAAACCGGATTTTTTGAAAAAGCGTAATGTCGTCGTTTGGTTCATTTTTTTTACCTCATAATTTGAAAATTTTCGGAACTGAAACGAGTTTGGCTTGACCGCATCTCAAAAATCTTCAAAACTAGAATCAAAAGTTTTCAAAAGTTTTTAAAATTCGATGATTGACCTTTCGGAATCAAAGGTTTATGAGTTTGACGAGTTTCGTCTGAACGCGAAAAGCCACCGGCTCTTCCGCCGCGAATCGAATGAGCTTGTGCCGCTCACGCCGAAAGCCGTCGAACTGCTGCTGTTTTTAGTTCAAAACGAAGGACGAATTTTGACGAAGGACGAACTGCTCGAAGCGGTTTGGAATAATTCGTTTGTCGAAGAATCAAATTTATCGCAGACGATTTTCGTTTTGCGAAAGACGTTGGGTGAGAACACGAAAGAGCCGCGTTTTATTTTGACCGCGCCGAATCGCGGCTATCAATTTATCGCTGCGGTCAGGGAGATTGGATTAGAAAACGATATATTGGAAGAAAGTTTTTTATCGGATATTCGCCAACCCACCACCGAAAAACAAAAAACAAAAGACAAAGGACAAAGGACAAATCCAATTTGGCTTATCGCCGCGCCGCTCGTTTTGCTGCTGGCGTTCGGCGTTTATTGGTTTTATCCGGCTTCAAAACCGGCAGCTTTGCGCGAAATAAAATCAGTTGCCGTGCTTCCGTTCAAAAATATCGGCGGCAAAACGGACGAAGAATATCTCGGAAACGGGCTTTCAGAAGTTTTGATTTCAAAGTTGAGCAATATCAAAACAATCGTCGTGCGCCCGAACAGCACGGTTATGAGATACGCGGACGCTTCGCCCGACCCGAAAAAAATCGGCAGCGAGCTGAATGTCGAAGCCGTTATTATCGGGCGCGTGCAAAAGATTGACGAAAATATCCGCGTAACGGTGCAGTTTGTGCGCGTTTCGGACGGCGCGACGCTGTGGGCGGAAACATTTGACGACAAATTTACCAACATCTTCGCCGTGCAGGATTCTATTTCCAAACAGGTTACGGAATCTCTGGCAATCAAACTGACAACGGACGAACGAGAGCAGATTGCCAAACGCTACACGACCAACACAGAGGCATTTCAACTCTATTTGCAAGGACGTTATCTGTGGAACAAACGAACGCCGGAAAATTTGTTAAAAGCCGTCGGCGAATTCGAGAAAGCCAAACAACTCGACCCAAATTTTGTGCTGGCGTATGTCGGTTTGGCGGATTGCTACGTGCTGCTGGCGGAGTATCGCGTGATGTCGCCCAAAGAATCTTTTCCAAAAGCCCGCGCCGCCGTCTCCGCCGCGCTCGAAATTGACAATCAACTTGCCGAAGCCCGCACCTCTCTGGCTTACATTCTGGCTTTTTACGATTGGGATTTTCCCGCCGCCGAACGCGAATTCAAACGCGCCATCGAGCAGCATCCAAACAACGCCACCGCGCATCAATGGTATGCCGAATATCTGCAAGTCGTCGGACGCTTTGACGAAAGTTTGGCGGAACTTCGCCGCGCCGAAGAAATTGACCCGCTTTCGCTGATAATCAAAACGAACATTGCCAGATATTTTTACTTTACGCGCCAATACGACAAGGCAATCGAACAATCAAACAAAATTATCGCCATTGACCCGAATTTCGGTTGGGGCTACGGTTTTCTATGGGCTTCTTACAAGGAAAAAGGTTTGCTCAAAGAAGCACTTGACGCGCATATCAAGGGCGAACTTCTTTTCGGCAGAAGTCAGGAAGAGATGGAAGCGAGAAAAAAGGCTCTTGCCGGCGAAGGTTGGAAAGGTTATTGGCTGAAATGGCTCGAACAAAGCGAAACTCCCGCCGTTCGCCCTTATATTCTGGCAATGGAAAAAGCGACGATTTATCACATAATCGGCGACAACGAGCAATCTCTCGCGTTTTTGGAGCAATCTTTTGAAAGGCGCGAACACTGGCTTTTGTATATCAAGTTCGCGCCTCAATTCGACAATCTGCATTCCGACCCGCGCTTTCAAGATTTGCTGCGGCGGATGAAACTTTAAGTCGTATTTCCAGCAGATTGCAAAATTGGGCGGTGAGGTGTTCTGAGTCCCGCCTTGAGGCTAATGGCGTTAAGTTAAGCCAAAAGATAAGAATGATTGCCACCAAAAGGCACAAAAATCACAAAAGTTATGAATAAAACAAGGTTTTTATTTTTGAGTTTTTTGTGCCTTTTGGTGGCTCATTCCTTAACTTAATACCATTAGCCTTGAGGCGGCAGTTGTTGGTAATCACGCAACGCCGCCTCAAGTCGGGACTCAGAACACCTCGCCCGAATCTGAAAACTGCTGTAAGGAAGGAAAATTATTTGTTGAAAAAGTGAAAAGGCGGAAAAGTTTGTTGAGTTAAATAATCAAACTTTTCCGCCTTTTCACTTTTTCAGATTTCTAAGCACCGGCGGGCGCGAGTTTTTCGGCGACTTCCGCCGTCGAAGCCGCCGAAATTTCATCGGAATCTTCAATTAAGGAATCGTTCACAATTTTTTCCTGTTCGAGATTATGAATCGCGTAGCTTCCCGTGGCGGGCGAAGCCGAAGCGTCGCGCCCGACGTAGCGCAGCGTTTTTTCGGCTTTGATTTCCGTCAGCAGGCTTTCGACAAACGTCCAGCCGCCCATATTTTTCGGTTCTTCCTGCGTCCAGAAAATCTGTTTCGCGTTTTTGTAGGAAGCGAAAATTTCTTGTAATCGTTCTTTCGGAAACGGATAAAATTGTTCGAGGCGAACGATTGCCACGCGCTCATCGTCAGCGTCGGCGCGTCCGACTTCCAAATCGTAGAAGACTTT
>JAJAZE010000105.1 GCA_026785925.1 Pyrinomonadaceae bacterium | reverse complement strand
ATTTGCGAAACTGCAAAGCCGCCATTATCTACGAAGGAACGCGCGACATTCACACGCTGATGCAGGCGGATTGGGCGTTGGGTTTGAAAAAAGAACCGAAAGCCAGAGTTTCGCTGCCCGCCTACAAAACGGCGGACGCAAAAGAAGCCAGTGCCTGATTAACAATTACGATAGAAATAGAAAGGCGGATTGATCGGAAATAATCAATCCGCTTTTTTATTCTTGTGAACTTTCACGCGCATTCAAACAAATCGAAATACCGGCAAAAATCGCGGTTTTATAAAATTGCAAAACAAAAAATCAAAATAAAGTAGTGCTGTGTAACCAAAATTTTTGATAATTAAATTGCTTCCCTCGTTCAGAGTCCAAACTTTAGTTTGCTTTTCCGCCAGCGAAGCGCGGCGGAAACACGCTGAAGGCGTGGACTCTAAACGAAGACGAGAATTCCAAAAACTTTGGTTACACAGCAGTAGCTTATCGTTGCCACATAATCTTTGCGCGACTGCTTATTTTGCCGCATTGGTCGCAGTTCTGGGAATGTCCTGCAAAGCCATACTTTCTCTCGGCGAGGCAAATTTCCACTCACCGGCTTCTTTGACGAATTTTACCGGAGTCCAATCGCCCGACGAACCGCCTTTAAAGTCGGCGACGGCAGTTTCGCCGGTAATTTTTTCATTGCGAACTTCGCGTTTTTCCGCCAGCGGTTCTTCCGCTTCGAGCAGATAGACGAACCAGGTTTTCTTTTCCGTTTTGGCTTCGTCTTCCCAGTATTTCAACGCCGCCTGAGCGAGAAATTTTTTGGTTCCGGCTTCATCTTTTTTCTGCAAAGCCTCGTAATATCTCTGCACAACGGGCGCGAACGTCGGCGCGTTGTTGGTCATCGAAACTTCGGGCGTTTTCGTCGTCGCCAGCGGATTATCAGCGTTCGCGGTCGGCTTGTTCGCCGGTTTCGTGTTAGTGACGGCGGCGGAGTTGGAATTTTCCGCCGCGCCGCAGCCGATAAAAAAAATCGTCAAAAATAGTAATATATACATTCGCATAAATTGTCTCCAGTAATTAAACTGCTTAAAAACAAACGAGTATAAATCATCACGGGAGCAAAACGAAAATGAACGAACATTATCAAATTGAAATGCGCCGCGTTTTTCTCGTCGCGGATTTGCCCGCGCCGCTGACCCGCGCCAGCCGACATCTGCAAATTTTCGATAATTATATCGAAAACACGCGCCTCCGTCTGCGCTCGATCCGCGTTCCCGAAACAAAAATCTGGACTTGGATTTTAGAGCAGCGCTTTCCGCGCAATGCCGAAGATTTAACCGTCTGGAACGTCGCGCAGATTCACTTAAACGAAGCCGAACACGCCGCATTTGAAATCTTTGAAGGCAGGGAAGTGCGGAAAAACGAGCGCGTCGAAACTAACGAAATTCGCAAAAATCGTTACTTTTACGATTTCAATGATAAAAAAATCGAGATTGATGTTTTTCTCGGCGCACTTTGGGGATTGAATTTAGCAAAAATTTGTTTTGCAGACGCGGAAGAATTGCGGCGGTTTGAATTGCCGCCGACCGCGATGGCGGAAGTGACGGGCAACGAATTTTTTCTCGGCGCGAACTTAATCGGGAAAACCTTCGCCGATGTGCAGAAGAAATTTGCAGCAACAGAAAAATAAAAAGTTCACGCTAAACAGCTCAAATCGTCAATAAAAACCGGAAACCGAAAAATAATCGGCTGGAAATCAAACGCTGCCGCTCGTTAAGTCTTCAAAATCTTCGATTGACGGCAACTCCGACAAATCTTTTAAGCCGAACTGAATCAAAAAATCCTTTGACGTGCCGTATTGCATCGGTCGCCCGACAGTTTCCTTTCTGCCTTTGGCGGCGATCAGGCGTTTATCGAGCAGCGTTTTGATTGCCGAAGCCGACTGCACGCCGCGAATTTCGAGGATTTCGGGAATCGTCGCCGGTTGTTTGTAGGCGATGACCGCCAAAGTTTCCAAAGCGGCGAGCGATAATCTGGCATTCGGACGAGTTTTCAAAAATTTGCGAACTTCGTCGTGAAATTCCGTGCGTGTGCCGAGCTGCCAGCCGCCCGCGATTTCCCTGATTTGCAAACCGCTTTCGCGTCCGTCATATTCGCGCACAAGATTTTCAATCGCCGATTCGACGGTTTCTCTATTTTCGTCCAAAACTTCCGCCAGAAGTTTAGACGTTATCGGTTCGTCGGCGACAAAAATCAACGCTTCGACGATTGAAACAATTTCGCCAATGCTGCGCGGTTGTTTTTCTTCGATTGCTAAATCCATATCTTAACCACACAAGCAGGTCAGCCAAAGTTTGCCAAGTTCAGAGTCCAAACTTTGGTTTGCCTTTCCGCCGCGCTTCGCTCGAAGGAAACACACGCTGAAGCGTGGACTCTAAACTTCAAGCAAAATCTCGTAAAATTTTTGTTGAGGTGCTTATGTGTTTCAAATTTTCCTCAAAATAATCTCGCCGAAAGTCGCGCTCTGCGTTAATTTGACGCTTTCCGTCCGCACGAGTTCCAGAACGGCAATGAACGCCAGCACGATTTCCTGTTTCGTTCGCATTGTTTGGAAAATCTCAACTAAATCTATCTCTCCGGCGTTGTAAATTCGCTCCCTGATGCGTTTGAGCATTTCCGCCAGACTGATTTCCTCGCGCGCGATTTCCATCTGCACTTCTTTAACGTGCCGCGCTAAAATTTTCTGAAAAACCGCCAGCAAATCGAAAACGGAAGCATTGGTTTCGACATTGTTCTCGTCCGACTCGATTTGCCCGCGCGTGAAAACCGCCTGTTCGACGATTGAAAATTCGTAAAGGACTTCCGCCGCGTTTTTAAATTTTTGATGTTCGAGCAGCCGGTCAATCAATTCCTGGCGCGGGTCTTCCGCATCTGCTTCTGCTTCGCCGAAAATCTCGCGCGGCAGCAGCATTTTTGATTTTATCTCGATCAAAGTCGCCGCCATCACGATAAAATCCGCTGCCAGTGAAATGTCGAGACTCTTCATCAAGCGAATATATTTCAGATATTCGTCGGCAATTTTCGCAATCGGAATGTCGAAGATGTTCGCCTGTTCCTGTTTAATCAAAAACAAAAGCAAATCGAGCGGACCCGAAAATTCGCCGAGCGTGAGTTTTATATCGTCGGGCGATTCGGTATTGAAATGCGGCTGAACTTTATCGAAATCAAATGTTAGTTGTTCGGTCGGCTGTTCCATCTTAAGGAAATGTAAATGGTGAATGGCAAATGGTTAATTGAAATCAGTAATTCATCATTCACCATTTACCATTTACCGTTTACCGTTTTATTTCGTCTCGCGCAGGTAGATTATGTAATCAATTTTCGGCGGCGTGAAGTTTTCTTCGCGCAGTTTCAAAATTATACTGCCGCGATGAATCGAAGAATGAAAAAGAACCTGTGTCAGAAGTTCGCGGAAGGTGTTTTCACACCAAACGCCTTCGCTGGTGCGGTAACTGGTTTTCAAATCAAGACCTTCGTCGTCAAATTTTCGCAGCAGTTTCTCGTATCTTTCGGCGTTTTCCCGCGCCAAATCGCCGCATTGTTCCGACGATAAATCCTGCCAAAAATCGAAGCCGAACGAATCTTTGCCGTAAAGCCGCTCGTAGTATTCCTGTTCGGTAATCAAAAGATGCGCCAGAATTCGCCGCGATTTTTCGGAATCGTCGCTCTTCAAAGCCGTGATAATTCGCCGGTTCGCCCAATCGTTATAAGCGTAAAGTTCGCGCAGATATTCGATGGAATTCATCTATTCTTCCAGCTTATGACCTTTCAAATCTTCGAGCGCGACGACTTTCAACGCCGATTCGTGGCAGGATTCTAAAACAACCTGCGGCGCAACGCCGTTTTCAAACGCCTCTTTCCAGCGCAGAACGCACAGACACCATTTATCGCCGTCCTCCAATCCGGGAAAAGCAAACTCCGGTCGCGGCGTGGACAAATCGTTGCCGACGCTGCGGGAAAATTCTAAAAACTCGGCGGTGACGCGCACGCAAACCGTGTGCCTGCCCGTATCATCCGCGCCCGTCCGACAAAATCCGTCGCGGTAAAATCCCGTCAACGGTTTTAAACAGCAGCATTTCAACTCGCCGCCTAAAACATTTTTCGGCTTCGGTTTCTGTCCGTTGCCATTTCCGTTTCCATTCGTGTAACTCATAATCTACCTTTCAAATTCGTAATCGCGCTCGACTCTGCAAATTCTTACCTTAAACGATTTATACCACGTTTCATAACCTTTCGACTGCGCCAATCGGTGTTCGGCGCCGTCGTGCCATTTTTTTATTGATTCTAAATCCTTCCAGTAAGAAACCGTGATTCCCAAATCTTCACGCGCCGCTTCGATGCCTAAATATCCGTTCTGCTCTTTCGCCAAATCGTCCATTTTCCGCGACATTTCCGCATAACCGTGATCGCCGTCGGTGCGAAGCGACGTGAAAATCACGGCGTAATACGGCGGTGCAAAAGTTTCGGCGATGTCGGACATTTATCGTGCGGATTTTATTAACTCCAACGCTTTTTCAATCGGACGCGCCAAAACTGCGTGGTCGCCGACTTCGACAATCGGACGCTGCAAAAGATTCGGATGCTCTATTATTAACTTTATCAATTTGTCCGAATCGGCTGCTTCCGACAAATTTAATTCCTGATAAATTTTCTCGCTTTTCCGCAAAATTTCAAACGGCGCGAGATTCGCTTTCTTTAATAAATCGCGCAGTTTATCTTCGGTCAGCGCGTCGTTAAAATAGTTGACCCGTTCGTATTCGATGTTGTTTTCACGAAACAACTGCGCCAGATTGCGGCACGTTGTTCAGGTCGCTTTTTCATAAACCGTAATTTTTCCCGACATAATTTTCACATCATATCACCGCGCCGCGTTTCGATTAAATGCTTGGTTTCCTCCAGCGAAAAAACTCTCGATTTGGTGACAAAGCGAAGCCCAAGCGGGATTTCCAGCGAAAAGCTCGCGCCGCGTCCGGGCGTAATATCAATCGTCAGTTCGGTATGTTTCCAAAACTCGAACTGATCTCGCGCCATAAAAAAATCGCAATCGTCAATCGCGCCGAGCCAAACGTCGCTGCGCCCGACGATAAATTCGCCGTCCGCGTAACACATCGGCGAGGAACCGTCGCAGCATCCGCCCGATTGGTGAAACATCAATTCACCGTTTTTAGCCCGAAGTTCGGCAATAATTTTTTTCGCTTCGTCGGTTATTTTTACTCTTGGGATATTTTTCATATTAGTTGACGGCACGTTCTCTTGTAACTACAATGTTATTATGAAAGTAAATATCGTT
>JAJAZE010000104.1 GCA_026785925.1 Pyrinomonadaceae bacterium | reverse complement strand
CGGCGACTTCTTGATTTTTCTGTAGATCCTGCAAGTGCTGAATCAAACCCGAAGCGGCTTTTTTCGATAGCTCATCGGTTTTGCACTGCATCACCGTCTGGCATTCGTCATCTGCGTCAACATTGATTTCGCGTGAAATGGCGCGAATCATTCCGAGTTGCTTCGCCGTCACCAAGTCCGAAAGACTGCGGGCTATTGGGTTGGCGGGAAAACCGTCGTTGTTCGGATTCGGCGGCTGAACTGCGCCTTCGCGTTCAATCGTCTCCGATTCTTTTTTATAAAGATCGCGGGCAATTCCGAATTTGACGGCGGCGCGTTTGAGCGCGTCGTGTTCGGCTTTCTTGATTCCCATCTCCGAATCAGCCGTTCCCGTGCCGATGCCTTCGCGCGTAATTCCATCAATCGTAATGGCGACGGTCACGGCAAAAATATCGCCGATCTGCCGAATGTCTTTGACGGTGTGCATCCAATTCGGCGCGTGTTCGTCCAAAATGTCGGCGACGGTGTGCCATTCGACATAATCAACGTAATGCGTGTTGCCGTTACGGTCGCGCCAGCCTTCGCGCTGCTTGATAAGTTCCGGGTCAACATTTTTGCGAAGCTCGCGCAATGTCGTCGAAAAATTTAACACGTTGTTCGCCGTTTCCCGCTCACCCGTTTCTTCGGGAGCCGAAAACGCTTTTTCGTTCAAATTAGCCTGTATCATTTCATTGTCTCCTTGTGTGTTTGCAAGATGACTCGGTTCAGAAAATCCTGGTGCTTCAAGTCGTCCATTACTCGAAACTGTTTCCTGAACTTCGTCCGCCTTCTGTTCGCCGCACGTGGACTCGCGCGACTCAGTTGTATTTTTATCTTCCCCAACCGGTGTTGGCGTAATCTCGATTTGAGTTTCGACTTTCACCGGCTGTTTGGTTGCCGCTTCGGTATTTTTGGCAACCAGTGCATATTTCACCGCCAGAATATGTTCGCACCGAAAACCTGCATCGCTGATCGTCGCTTCTTCAAACTCCAAACAATTACAGCGAATTTTACCCGTCTCGTTACGCCAAACTTCATACGAAGCCTGTTTGCCGCGCAAGGAAGGTGTCGAAACGCGAAATTTGTCATTTTCACGGTTCACTAAACCCATCGCCGCAATTGATTTCGCCCGTTTGTCGCGCTTTTCCGTCAAATTCTTTTCTTCGGTTACTGCTGTCATTTTATTTCCTCTCAGCTAATTATTCGGTCGGCTTGTCTGTCAATGTTTATTTCGTTAAATAAACATTTACGTTTCATCTATGAAACATCGTATCACAATGATTTTTTTGTTGCAAGCGTGAAACGAAGTGTTGCATCTAAAATTTCTTTGTGCTAGATTGTTTTTGGAGAGGACGGCTGCAGAGTAGATTTTGGGAAGAAATCAGCTTTGCAAATCTGTAAAAAGGGAGAAAAATTTATGGCTTACAAAAACGAAAGTTTGATTAATACGATGGAACTCGGACGCGCCATCAAGCGTCGCCGGGAAGAATTGGCAATGAGTTTGCGCGACGTGGCGGATGCCACCGAAGTTTCGGCTTCGACGCTTTCGCGTATTGAAAATGGGACGGGTAAACCTGACGCGGACAACATCGCGCGGCTAACGAGCTGGCTCGATATGCCGGTTGACCGCGTGATGAAAAAACGGGGAACCAGCGCAAATATTGAAGCGGTGGTTTATTATCCGCACGAAGCGATGCCGGAGATTATCGAAGCGCATTTGCGCGCCGACCGCAATCTGACACCGGAAACCGCCAAGGCTTTGTCGGAACTTTTTCGGGTCGCTTACACACAGTTCAGCAAACCGGGCGATAAATAATCGTCAGAACAAATTGAATTGGGAACGCAGGTTAAATTTATGAAATCAATGTCGCGCTCATCACGGGCGCAAAGCGAATTTGCTGATAGAAATGGATTTGCCGTTGACACATCGTTTGTCCTTTTCTTTTTAGCGGTCGAATTCGGGCGAACAATCTCCTCCGTCACTTTGGACAATATCTTTTTGTTGGCAACGCTGATCGCGTTCGCCGCGTTGCCATATTTTCTTCTGACGGACGAAAAGCCGAAGTTTAGTCATTGGTTTTTCGGCAGAATTTTAATCGCCGGTTTTGCAGTTTTGCTTGGGATGATGTTCAAACAGTCGCTCGGCGTAGTTTTACCCGAAGCCTTTCGTTTCCTGCCGATGACTTTGCTGATTGTAACGGCAATGATTTGTTCTTATATCCAATTTTATGGTTTTTTAAAACTCCGTTTGGCAAAATAGGCAAAAGGCGAAATAAGAGTGAAAACACGAAGAGCGCGTCAGTTACGTGAATAACCGACGCGCTCTTCGTGTTTTTAAATTAATTTTATACGGCAATCGGCAATAATGCCTGGTGAATCGCCTGCACTTCTTTGAAGAGTTCGAGATATTGTCTTGGCGTTAAGGCTTGCGCTCCGTCGCAGAGGGCTTGATCGGGATTTGAATGAACTTCGATAATCAAACCGTCCGCGCCGACCGCGACACCGGCGCGAGCCATCGGTTTGACCATATAATTTCTGCCGGTTCCGTGCGAAGGATCAACGATGACGGGCAGATGCGAGACATTATGAATCGCCGGGACGATTGATAAATCCAGCGTGTTGCGGGCGTGCGTTCCGAAACTGCGGATGCCGCGCTCGCACAAAATCACGTCGTAATTTCCTTCCGCCATAATATATTCGGCGGCGAGCAGCAATTCGTCGAGCGTCGCCGACAGCCCGCGTTTCAGCAAAACCGGTTTGCGCGTTTTGCCGACGTATTTCAAAAGCGAGAAATTCTGCATATTCCGCGCCCCGATTTGAATGCAGTCGCCGTATTTTTCGACGAGATCAACGCCGCGCTCGTCCATCGCTTCGGTGACGATATTCAAGCCGAACTGATCGCGCACCTGCGCCAGAATACGCAAGCCTTCCTCGCCTTTGCCCTGAAAAGCGTAAGGCGAAGTGCGCGGTTTGAACGCGCCGCCGCGAAAAAACTTCGCGCCGCTTTCCGCGACGGCTTCGGCGACGCTGAAAACCTGATCGAAACTTTCAATCGCGCACGGTCCGGCGATAATCGCCAATTCGTCGCCGCCGATGGTCGCCGTGCCGACTTTGACCACGGATTTTTCGGGACGTAAATCTTTGGAAATCAATTTATACGGTTTCGTCACGCGAATCGCGTCCGCCACGCCCGGCATATTTTCAAAATGCGCTGGGTCAACCGAGCCGTCGTTGCCCGTAATGCCAATCGCCGTGCGGTTCGCGCCCGGCAAAGTGTGCGGCTTGTAGCCGAGTTTTTCAATCGTTTCTAAAACGCGCTCGATGTCCGTCGGAGTCGCGTCTGGTTTCATTACAATCAACATAAATTTTCAACTTTATTTTTTT
>JAJAZE010000103.1 GCA_026785925.1 Pyrinomonadaceae bacterium | reverse complement strand
GTCACTCTTGACGGCGATGAGCGTCGCTTCAATGCGAAAAAGTCTTTCGACTCTTCCAAGCAGAGAAATTAATGCGATTACCGCGAAATCGGCGATAAACAATATGCTCTTTCAGCGATGTATTGTAATCAGCTACAAAAAAGGCGTTGATGAGACTTTCTTTTCCTGTCTACGGAACAAACCAAAATTCTATATCCGCTTCTAATCCTTGATATTTTTTGTTCTTTACATAAAAGACCTTCAAACTCGCTGCCGGAACTTTGTAGTCATTTACCAAATTGTTAAGAACTTCTTTTTCGATTTTTCGCATATTTTTGTTTGTTTTGCCACGGATAACAAGATGACCTCGCGCACTCGTGTTAGCAAGCAGGACATCAGCGTAGTATTTTTCTGCCGATGGCGACGACGGGCAATTCGCATTATAGTAATTATAGTCGGTGAAAATGAAGGGTTTGGTTGAATCAGAAAAGCGATATGACCAACTCCCTTTCTTGAGTAAAGGAATCTCTTCCCCATTCAAAACTTTCCAGAACTGAATTTTTCGGTTTTCACCGAGAACGCCTCTGACAACTTTGATACGATTACCGTCGAAGCCTCTGAAATTAGTTATTCCATTCGTCCATCTCTCATAATTAAGGTTTTCAAGCAGCTCGTTTTCTTCCCCGTAAATGACAACAAAGCCTTTTGTCTGCGGTTCTTTTTGCAGCTCTGAAAAAAAAGCGTCAATTCGCGCCCAGTATGATTCGCAGTTTTCAGACTGCAATTCGTCAAATAAAACCGCGCTCGTTTTTTCTTGACCGGAAGCGATCTTAAAGAGAACAAATAAAATTATGACAACTGCAAGAATTTTGTTGGTTTTCATATAATCCGCCAAATTGTGCATTTCTGCCCCAAAAAAGAGTCGTTCCTGAGACGAAAATTTTATATCAGCCTTAATCAAGACATCATCAACTTTTCCCAAACATCGAGCCGGTATTTTTCTCTCCGAAAACTTTTGCGTTTCCGCATTTTGCCCGCTGCAAATTCGGCGAACGAATCGTGAACTGCGTCGCCGGTTTGCGGGTAATCGTCAACGGGCGGTGTCCAATGGACGAGTGCGACTTGTCCGCCGTCGTTGAGATGCGCGAAAACTTCGTTCATCGCGGTTTGCCAATCTTCGGGCGCGAGATAATAACCGACTTCGGAAATCAGTATCAAATCGAAAGTTTCAACGGGAAATTCGTTCGGCATTCGCCTGATTTCCAGACGCACATTCGGCAAATTTGCACAGCGTCGGCTCGCCTGTTCCAGAGCTTTTTCCGAAACGTCAACGGCGAGTAATTTATCGCATCGCGCCGCCAGTTGTTCGGTCAGAACGCCGATTGAACAACCGATTTCAAACGCATTTTGGTAATTTTCTTCGGGCAGAGCGGCGAGCGTGGCGGCGTATTTTTCGGCTTCATACTCGCTCGACGCAAAATCCCACGGGTCGTCGTTTGCCGCATAGACTTTTTCAAAGTATTCGGGCGTTAAGGTTTTTGGCTCACTCATTTTTACCTTCCAAATAAACTTCGTAGGCATCTGCGAAATTTGCTAAAATGTCGTCCGTCAAACGAAATCCGTGCGGATCGTCGTCAATCAAATCGGTCGTCTGCGAAGCGTGGGCGCGAATCGCCCGCTGTTTTTTTTCGGTCACGCGGCTGATGTCAATTCTCTTGGCGGTGACTTCTCCGAAACGCGGCGCGTCGGCACTTTCGGCGATCTCCCAGAGCCAAATCGGATATTCAATAATTTTTGCCGAATCTTTGTTTGCCGTTTTCAGCAGAGAATATGCCGCGCGATGGTCTGGATGCGGATCGCGCCGCCACGGAACGAGAATCGTCTGCGGCGCGGTTTGTTTTAGATAATCGCGGCAGCGTTCGACGGCGTTTTTGAAATCCGGCGAATCTGCGTCCGGCACACTTCGATCCTGAAAACGGAAAAAAGTTACTGCGTCCGCCGCCACGCCTAAAATTTCGAGCGCGGCGAGCATTTCCCGTTCGCGCAAATCGCGCAATTTTTCCGCCGGAAACTTTACGGAATTCGGATGTGAAAGCGTTCCGTCGCTTAAAACCAAAACTACGACTGCTTTTTGAAACTCTCTCAAGAGAGCAATCGCGCCGCCGCCGCCGAGCGATTCGTCGTCGGGATGCGGCGCGACGATCAGCGTTTTGCCCCAATCCAAAACCGTTTCCGAAGGCTGCAGTTCAAGCGCAGCAATATCGGCAAGCGGCGATTTTTGTAAGACTTCGAGATTGCTCATTCATTCGACGGCGAGTTACGCCACAATTCATCATTCGCCGGTTCGCTTTTCAAAACATAACCGCCGACCGCCGCCAGCGAAGCATCGGGCGCGGGTTGGCGCAGGTAAATCGTCAGGTCACGAATAATGCGCTCGAAGTGAAAAGGTTTATTCAAGCCGCGTGCGCCGACGCATTTGACGCACAAGTTCATTACCGTTTCGCAGATGTCGGCAATCGCCGTCCGCGTCATATTGGCGTAAGCCAGAAAATTTTCGCCGGTTGGCTCGGACGGATTTTTCTCGTATTCGTCAAACCGGTTTGCCGCGCCGGTCAGCCATAAATTTCCGCTCTCGACGGCGATTGCCATTTCGCCCAGACGCATCTGCTGAAACGGGTCGTCGGTGCGGCTCAGATCGCGCAGATATTTTCTGGTTTCGTCAAAAATCGCTTCCGCCGCGCCGAGTTGGACGGCGGCGAAACGAATCGCGCCGCCGCTGAAATACGGCTGCCGGTAATAATCGCCCGCCGCGCCGATTAAATCGTTTTCGGTCAGTTCAACGCCGGTAAAATCTACGCGAAAGCTGCGCGTCGCCTTCATTCCCATCGGCTGCCACCACGCCGGATTGATTTTCGTTTCGACTTTTTCCAACGGGACGACGCACATCTGCCAGCCGCCGTCGGCAAACGCGCCGTTGACGAACGGGCGCGTGACGTAATCAACGCCGGTCGCAAATGTTTTCGCGCCGCGCAGAAGATATTTGCCGTCTCCGAGCCGCTCGATTTTCACGCCGTCGCCGGCTTCGGTGTTCCACACGCCGAAAATTTTATTTTCCTCGACAATTTCCTTCGCATATTGACGAAACTGCTCTTTAGTGCCGAAAAGTTTGAGCAGCAAAAGCGCGTTGTAATGTCCTTCATAGACGCGCCCGACGACCAGATTGCCGCGCCCAAAATGTTTTAAAAGCCGCAGCATTGCCAGCGTCGTGCCGTTTTCCAAACCCAAACCGATGCCGCCAAATTCACGCGGCAGCGGCGCGGAAAGCAAATTCGATTCGGCGATTTTCTTGAAAGTTTCGGCAGGGAACTTTTCGGTCGAATCGGTCGCGGCGGCTTCGATCATCGAATCGGCGGCGAGTCGGGCGGCTTGCCGGAGCGCGTTTTCAATCGTCTCGGTCGCGCTTTGCGCCACGGCGAAAGCGGCGGCTTGAGAATTTTTATTCGGATTAGTATTTAACATTATTCTTCATTTAATTATGCGCCGCGCGGTCGAGCGTTTCAAATTTGCTCTGCTGTCTTTCGATTTCGTCGGCGAGCGGCGCGTAGATTTCGCGCTCGCCTTTTTCATTCGGATAATCCCATAAACCGTTGTAACAATGGCGGTCGCCGTCCCAGCCCGGATGATTGACAATCGGGTAAAGGCAGATTCCTTCGACCGGAACGCCTTTGGATTCGGCGATGCGCGTCTGCTCGCAAATATAGCGAAACCATTCGGGGCGCGTTTCGTCTTCGATGCCCGTTTCGGCAATCAGAATCGGACGATTATATCTTTGGAAATTTTCAAGCAGAATTTCATTAAACGGGCGATAATCGGCATCTTCGTGTCGCACGGTCGCGCCGCTTGGCTGCCGCCACTGATTGCGCGAATAATAATTGACGCCGACAATATCGAGATATTGCTCGCCGCCGCCGATTTCCGGCTCGCTTTTCCCGACCAGCATATCGGCGGCGTGAAACTGCGCGGCGCGAAAATTTCTCGCGTCTGCGATGTGCGCGGCGCGGCGCGAATCGGGGAAAACTTCGACCGACGGGTCAACCTGCACGAAACGTGCGCCCGGACAGACGGCGCGAATCGCGTCAATCGCCCGAATCGAAGCGCGCACGAGCTGGCGTTTCATTTCATCGCCGCGCCCGTGTTGAAAAGGATGAAAACCGCCGACCTGCCCGGCAATCCAGGCGTAAAACGACATTTCGTTGACCGGACAAAAAAACGGCACGCGGTCGTCTTCGGTCAATAAGAATTCCGCGAACGCTTCGGCGAGTCCGGCAAAACGCACCGGAAAATCCGCGCCTAAAATGTCCAAATCGTCCGGGTAGCCGTAGTGAAATAAATCCCAGATTATTTGGATTCCGGTTTTTCTGGCGGCGCGAATTTGATTTGACGCGCTCGTAAAATCGTATCGAAACGGCTCTTTTTCAATCAGATGCCAGCGAATACCGTCACGCGCCGTCCGCATTCCGACGCTTAAAAGCCGTTTGTAATCGGCTTCGGCAAACTCATCGTGCCGGGTCGCGGCTGTTACGTCCAACCGCTTTCGAGTGTAATTGCGGTGCGTCGAGCATTCAAAACCGCCCATCAAAAAACTTTGAAAAATACGTTCTTTCATTTTATATTCCGATAAATAATCGTTCGAGCTTAAGTTTAACCGAAGAATACTCGTTGTCAGAAACGGCGGCGAATTTATATGAGACTTAAGAATGCAGCGAAAATATGTTCAATTGTCGGAAAAAGCCTAATCTGAACTTTTTGAATTGCTTAAATTTTCGAGTTTTAACCGTTAGCGAATAATTGCAAAAAGAATGAATTGGCGGTCGCGCCGCCTGAGTTTCGGGCAATGCGCTTTTTATTGCTACACTTGAGCCGTCGCACAAAGTTGTTTTCCATTCAGAGCCGATCACGGCGCACAATTTTTTGAAACATTTTGACGGCGATTTTTGATCTTGAAAGACAATATAATTAAAGGATGGACATAATTTAACTGACTGGAGAGAGGAGCGTCTCGCTGGCACCGTTCGAGGCTCGGCGAGAACGGAACGCCGCACGGTTACTGAAAATTCGAGTAATCGAGAAGCGTGTCCGTCTTCGGCTGCGCTCGAACGGACGGCAAGCGAGACGCTTCTCTCTCCAGTTAAACGCCCGTTTTTATTGGTATTGAATTATGTCCACGCTTCAGATAATTCAGTTAAATCAATCTGAGAACAATGGCAAAATCACCTGACTTGAAAACCGATTTATCTCAAGGTCTATTTAATGAAAGCGCGGGCGAAGAACCGATTCGCGCCGAACTTTTCAGCGTCGAGCGGCTCGAACAATTTGCGGCGACGCTGGCTGAGGAACATCGGACGGTCGCCCGACCGAAACAATTTCGCAAACTACTTCCGCGTTTGGAAGACAACGGGCGCGTGCTGGTCGCCGCTTATAATTCTTTGACCGAAGCGATTCGCCGCGAACACGCCATTTCACCGGCGGCTGAATGGCTGGTTGATAATTTTCACATCGTCGAAGAACAACTGCGCGAAATCCGGCAGGATTTACCGAAAGGTTATTACCGCGAGCTGCCGAAACTGACCGGCGGCGAGTTGGCGGGTTATCCGCGTATTTACGCCGTCGCGCTGGCGATTGTCGCGCACACGGACAGCCGGCTCGAAGTCGAAACGCTGGAAAGATTTCTGGTTGCTTACCAAAAAATAACGCCGCTCAATATCGGCGAATTGTGGGCGGCGGCGATTACTCTGCGGCTGGTGCTGGTGGAAAACCTCCGGCGACTGGCGGAACGAGTCGTAACTTCGCGCCAGGAACGCGAAGAAGCGGACGCGCTGGTTGACGAGTTAATCGCATTAGCCGGGAATCAACCGGACGAACTGTTGCCGCTGATGATGAAGCGTCTGGGCAAGCGCAAAAAATTCGGTTACGCTTTTGTCGCTCAAATTACGCGCCAGCTCCGCGAACAAGACCCGGCAATCGCTCCGGCGTTTGAATGGCTGGAAAGTCAACTGCGGAAACGGGGTGCCGGCACCGAACAGTTTGTGCAGGCGGAACACCAGCGGCAAGCCGCCGCGCAAGTGACTGTCGGGAACATCATTACGAGTATGCGTTTGCTTTCGACGCTCGATTGGCGTGACTTTTTCGAGAGCGTCAGCTTGATTGACCCGCTTTTGAAAAACGACGCGGCGGAAGTTTACGCGGCGATGGATTTTACGACTCGCAACCGTTACCGCGCCGTTATCGAGCAGATCGCCCGGCGGACGAAAACCGACGAATTGGAAGTCGCCGAGCGCGTCGTCGAACTTTCCCGCCGGGCGCACCAACTGAATCCGGCTGACCGGCGACATTCGCATATCGGTTATTATTTAATAGACGACGGACTCGCCGAACTCGAAAAAGAATTTGATTTTCGCCCGCCTTTTTCCGCTTATCCGAGCCGCTTGGTTTTGAAATATCCGACCGCCGTCTATCTCGGAATGCTGGCATTTATTTCCGCGCTGATCGTTTTTTCGCTGGTTTCCACCGCCGCTTATTTCGGCGCGGGAGTGGTTTTGCTGATTGCTTTCGGGCTGCTTTCGCTGATTCCGGCAAGCGATTTGGCGTTGAGCGTTTTGAACTGGGATTTTACGCTGCTGATTGCTCCGCGCCGGCTTCCGCAGATGGATACGTCGGCGGCGATTCCCGCCGACGCGCCGACGATGGTGGTGATTCCGACGCTCTTGACGAGTGAAGCGGTGGTCGGAGAATTGCTGGAAAAATTAGAAGTTTATTCGCTCGCCAATCAGGACGACAATATCTGTTTTGCACTGCTCGGCGACTACGGCGATGCTGCCGCCGAAGAAATGTTGCCGGACGCGGCGATTCTGGAAGCGGCATTCAGCGGAATCGAGGAATTAAATAATCGGCATCAAAAAAACGGTCAGCCTAAATTCTATCTTTTTCATCGCCGCCGGCAGTGGAATGAAAGCGAAGGAAAATGGTTGGGCTGGGAGCGCAAGCGCGGCAAATTGCAGGAATTTAATCGCCTTCTGCGCGGCGCGGCGGACACGAGTTTTATTGCGGCGACGGCGGACGCGGAATTTCTCCGTAAAATTAAATATGTCATCACGCTCGATTCCGATACGCAATTGCCGCGCGATGCCGCCCGCAAACTGGTCGGGGTCGCCGCACATCCGCTCAACCGTTCGTATTTCGACGAAAAATTACAGCGCGTGACTAAAGGCTACGGCGTTTTGCAGCCGCGCGTCGGCATTTCTTTAACGAGCGCGGCGCGTTCGCGTTTTGCGCGGATTTTCTCCGGCGATACGGGTTTTGACCCCTACACGACGGCAACTTCGGATGTCTATCAAGACCTTTTCGGCGAAGGCAGTTTCACCGGCAAAGGTTTGTATGATGTGGACGCATTCGAGGCGGCTTTGAATGGGCGTGTGCCGGAAAATTCCATTTTGAGCCACGATCTTTTTGAAGGACTTTACGCCCGCTGCGCCTTGGTCACGAGCGTCGAACTGCTCGACGACTTCCCGACGCATTACGACAGCTTTGCGGGGCGCACGCACCGTTGGGTGCGCGGCGATTGGCAGATTGCCCGCTGGATTTTCCCTTGGGTCAAAGCCGCCGACGGGCGCACTGTGCGGAATCATCTGCCGCTGATCTCGCGCTGGAAAATTCTCGACAATTTGCGGCGCAGTCTGGTTGCGCCGTCCGTTTTTCTGTGGCTGCTCGCGGTGTGGACGATTATTCCCGGCTCGCCTTTTTGGTGGACGTTGTTTGTAATTTTCGAGCTGGCTTTTCCCGTCTATGCTCATTTGCGAACACATCTTTTGACGCACCCGAAAGACGTGGCTTGGAAAACTCATTTTAGAAGCGTTTTTGATGATTTTCGCAGTAACGCGGTGCAGGTAGCGTTTTCAATCGTTTGCATCGCGCATCAGGCGTTGGTCAAAACCGATGCCGTCGTTCGCACGCTTTACCGCCAAATCGTTTCGCGTAAAAATCTGCTCGAATGGACGACGGCGGCGCAATCCGAAAATGAAAATCCGCACGATCAGGCATCGTTTCTGCGCCTGATGTGGACGGCGATGCTGATGTCGGCGGTGATTTTCGGTCTGGTTTTATGGCTTCGTCCGGCGGCACTGCCGATTGCCGCGCCGTTTCTGCTGGCGTGGTTTATTTCGCCGTTCGTCGCTTATCGAGTGAGTCGTCGGACGATCATCGAGCGCGTCACTTTGTCGGCGGAAGACGTAAAAATGGCGCGAATAACGGCGCGGCGGACGTGGAGATTTTTTGAAATCTTCGTCGGCGATGAAGATAATTGGCTGCCGCCCGACAATTTTCAGGAAGACCCGCAGCCGAAAATCGCGCATCGCACGTCGCCGACGAACATCGGGCTGCTTTTGCTCTCGACCGTGGCGGCGCACGATTTCGGTTATATCGGAACGCTCGAATTCGCCGAAAGGCTGCGCCTTACCTTGGCGACGCTCGAAAAACTCGAAAAATATCGCGGACATTTGTTGAATTGGTATGATACGCAGACGCTCGCGCCGCTCGCGCCGCGCTATATTTCGACGGTTGACAGCGGCAATCTCGCCGGGCATCTGCTCACGGTCAAACAATCAATCATCGAAATTTCCAACCGTCCGATTTTTGATCAAAGGTTGATTGACGGACTGCGCGATACCGCCGAACTGCTGCGCGAAGAAGCGGCGCAGTTAAACGCGGTTCGTCAAAACACCGAAGCCGTCACGGTCAAACAACTGCGCGAAGAGATTGCCGAATGTGTCGCGCTTTTGGAAAATCCGCCGAATGAAACGCCCGCCGCGTGGACGATTTTACTCGAATCGCTGACGGCGCATCTGGAAATTCTGACCGACATTACGGGCGCGTTGGCGCAGGAACACGGCGACGCGGCTTTCAGCGAACTGCGTTTCTGGACGACGAGTTTAGCGCGTCAAACCAACGCTTTCCGGCGCGACATCGAAACCTTCGTTCCCTGGAAAGATCAGGATTTTGCTCAGTTGGCGGCGATTATTGACCGCGATTTTCCCGACATCAAACCTGAATGGCGCGAAACCGAAGATTTGTTCAAACTTTTTCCGTCGCTCGCGCAGTTTCCCGAATTATATGAGGCTTTGTCCTTACGACTCTTTAATATCGGCGAAGAAATCGGACGCAGCCGAACGGCTGAACCGGAGCGCGCGGCGGCACTGGGCGGCTTGCAGATTCTCGCGTCCGCCGTCAAAAAAGCCGAACAGTTCGCCGCTGCAACGCTCGAAGAATTGAATGTTCTCGCCGCTCAAGTTTCGGAGATGGTAGCGGAGATGGATTTTAGTTTTCTGCTCGACGAAAAACGCAAAGTTTTTGCCATCGGTTACAGCGTTGATAATGAAAAGCGCGACAATTCCTATTATGATTTGCTGGCTTCCGAAGCGCGTCTGGCGAGCTTTGTCGCCATTGCCAAAGGCGAAGTTCCGCAGGAACACTGGTTTCGGCTCGGTCGTGCGCTCACGCCGGTTGACGACAGTCGCGCACTGATTTCGTGGACGGCGACGATGTTTGAATATCTGATGCCGCTGCTGGTGATGCGCGATTATAACGACACTCTGCTCAACCAAACTTATCGGGCGATAGTGGCGCGGCAAATCGAATACGCGGGGAAAAACAATGTGCCGTGGGGCATTTCCGAATCGGCTTATAACGCCCGCGATTTGCAGTTGAATTATCAATACGGCGCGTTCGGCATTCCCGGACTCGGACTGAAACGCGGCTTGAGCGAAGATTTAGTCGTGTCGCCGTATTCGACCGCGCTTGCCGCACTCGTTGCGCCGCGCGAAGCAATTGATAATTTTCGCGTTTTGACCAAGCTCGGCGCACTGGCGCGTTTCGGCTTTTATGAAGCGATTGACTTCACGCCCGAACGCCTGCCGCCGAACGAAAACCGCGTCTTCATCCGCGCTTTTATGGCGCATCATCAGGGAATGATTTTAGTCGCGCTCGATAATTTGATTTACGCCGACATTATGCAGCGGCGTTTTCACGCCGAACCGCTCGTGCAAGCCACCGAATTACTGCTTCAGGAACGAATTCCGCGCGGCGTTCCCGCGTCGCACCCACGCGCCGAAGAAGTTTTATCGGGGCGCGTCGTGCGTTCCTTAACGGGACGGATTACGAGAATTTTCGATACGCCGAACCTGCCGACACCACGCACTCAAATTCTTTCCAACGGCGCGTATTCGGTGATGATGACCACTTCCGGCGCGGGTTATTCGATGTGCGAAGGACTTGCCGTGACGCGCTGGCGTGAGGATACGACGTGCGACGATTGGGGAAATTTTATCTATCTGCGCGATGTTTCGAGCGGCGCGGTTTGGTCGAGCGGTTTTCAACCGATTGGGCGAATGCCGCAATTTTACGAAGTCGCCTTTTCCGAGGACAAAGCCGTTTTTCAGCGTCGTGATAACGGAATCGCCACGCGCACGGAAATCATCGTCTCGCCGGAAGACAACGCCGAAATTCGTCGTCTTTCGATTACCAATCACTCGGCGAAAGTGCGCGAAATCGAAGTTACCAGTTACGCGGAAATAGTTTTAGTTCCGCCAAACGCCGACGCAGCGCATCCGGCATTCAGCAATTTGTTCATCGAGACCGAATTTAATCACGCCGCCAACTCTTTAATCGCCAAACGCCGTCCGCGTGCCGCTAAAGATCAGCCCGTGTGGGCGGTTCACACGATTGCGACGACCGGCGAAACCATCGGCGCGGTGCAGTATGAAACCGACCGCGCCCGTTTTCTCGGGCGCGGTCACGACGCTTCCGCGCCGCTCGCGGTGACGGAAGATCGTCCGCTTTCAAACAGCGTCGGCGCGGTTCTCGACCCGATTTTCTCGCTCCGCCGGAGCGTTCGCATTCAGCCGCACGAAACCGTTCGCGTCTCGTTCACGACCGCCGTCGCTCATTCAGCCGAGGAAGCCTTGCGACTGGCTGACAAATATCACGATTTGAGTATTTTTGAACGCGAAGCCGCGCTCGCCTGGACACGCTCGCAAGTCGAGATGCGGCATCTTAATGTTGACCCTGAAAATGCTTATCTTTTTCAAAGGCTCGCCGCCCGCGTTCTCTATTCCGATTCTTCGCTGCGCCCGCAATCGAAAGTGCTGGCACTCAACACCAAAGCGCAGTCCGATTTGTGGGCTTACGGCATCAGCGGCGATTTGCCCATCGTTCTCGTGCGGATCAACCGCGCCGAAGATTTGCCGCAGGTGCGGCAACTGCTCAACGCACACGAATATCTGCGTCTTAAAGGATTGGCATTTGATCTGGTGATTTTGAACGACCATCCGGCAAGCTATATTCAATCGCTGCAGGATGATTTGCTAATGCTCGTCCGCACGAGCGGCGAATCACATTTTTTAGATAAAAACGGCGGAATTTTTCTTAAACGCGCCGACCAGATGCCGGAAGCCGACCGTCTTCTGCTGCACACCGTCGCACGGGCGGTGATCGTCACCGAGCGCGGCGATTTTCAAGATCAACTCGTCCGCCGACCGGTCGAAACTGACTTGCCGAAGGATTTTATCGCCCGCGCCGCAATCAGTTCTTATCCTGAACCGTCAACCGCGCTGCCCGATTTGACTTTTTTCAACGGGCTTGGCGGATTCGCTCGAAACGGCAGAGAATACATCACGCTGCTCGGTGCGGGACAATGGACACCCGCGCCGTGGCTCAATGTGATTGCCAACGAAAACGCTTTCGGTTTTCAAGTTTCGGAAACCGGCGCGGGCTTTACCTGGGCGGTCAACAGCCGCGAAAACCGCCTCACGCCGTGGTCGAACGATACGGTCAGCGATCCGCCGGGCGAAGTGATTTATCTGCGCGATGAAGATTCGGGAACGACCTGGACACCGACTCCGCTGCCGATTCGTGAAGCCGAACCTTACGCGATTCGGCACGGGCAGGGCTACACGATTTTTGAACATCTGAGTCACGGCATCGCGCAGGAATTGACGATGTTCGTGCCGCTCGACGCAGCCGTTAAAATCTCGCTGTTGCGTCTGCACAATCGAACCGACCGCCGCCGCCGAATATCAATGACGAGTTACCACGAACTTGTTTTAGGCACGAGCCGGGAACGCTCCGCGCCGTTTATCATCACCGAAACCGACGCGGCGACCGGCAGTATTTTTGCCCGCAATCCGTATAACAACGAGTTCGCTAATCGGTGCGCTTTTACGGCAATGAGCGCGGAGGTAACTTCGCTGACGTGTGACCGCAAGGAATTTATCGGCAGAAATTCAAGTCTCAAAAATCCGTCCGCTCTGCGGCGCGAAAAACTTTCCGGGCGCAGCGGCGCGGGACTCGATCCGTGTGCGGCAATGCAAACCGTCATCGAACTCGCGCCGAACGAAACCCGCGAAATCGCCGTTCTCTTCGGCGAAACCGCGACCAGAGAGGAAGCAATTCAAATAATTGCGCGCTTCCGCCTACTCTCCAATGTCAAAGAATCTTACGCCGCCGTTCTAAAATACTGGAACGAACTGCTCGGCGCGGTCGAAGTTCATACGCCGGACGCGGCTTTAAATACGATTGTCAATCGCTGGCTTTTGTATCAATCGCTGGCTTGCCGCGTCTGGGCGCGTTCGGCGTTTTATCAGTCTGGCGGCGCGTTCGGTTTCCGCGACCAATTGCAGGATGTGATGTCGCTGGTCTACGCCAAACCGGAAATCGCGCGGGAGCAGATTTTGATTGCCGCCGCGCATCAATTCAAGGAAGGCGATGTTCAGCACTGGTGGCATCCGCCGACCGGACGCGGCGTTCGGACGCGCTTTTCCGACGATTTATTATGGCTGCCGTTCGTGACGAGTTTTTATATCAAAGTGACGGGCGACGAATCCGTGCTTGACGAAATCGTGCCGTTTATCGAAGCTCCGATCTTAGCCGAAGGCGAAGACGATGCTTACACGCAGCCGACAATTTCGCCCGAAACAGCGAGTATCTACGAGCATTGTGCGCGGGCGATTGACCGTAGTTTAACGGTCGGCGAACACGGTCTGCCGCTGATGGGTTCGGGCGATTGGAACGACGGAATGAGCAGCGTCGGCGACGAAGGGAAAGGCGAAAGCGTCTGGGTCGGCTGGTTTCTCTTAAACACGCTCGCCGATTTCGCGCCGTTCTGCACGGCACGGCGCGAAGCCAGCCGCGCGGAAAAATATCGGGCGCACATCGAAAATTTGAAAGTCGCGCTTGACGAGAACGCCTGGGACGGCGATTGGTTTCGGCGGGCGTATTTCGACGACGGCACACCGCTCGGTTCGGCGGAAAATGAAGAATGTCGGATTGATTCTATCGCGCAATCGTGGAGCGTCATCTCCGGCGGTGCAAATCCGCAGAAGGCGGCGCGGGCGATGGCTTCGGTTGACGAATATCTGATTCGGCGCGGCGACGGAATCGTTCTCTTGTTCACGCCGCCTTTTGATAAAAGCGCGTTGGAGCCGGGTTATATCAAAGGCTATGTGCCGGGTGTGCGCGAAAACGGCGGGCAATACACACACGCCGCGCTCTGGACATTGATTGCGTTTGCGATGCTCGGCGACGGCGATAAAGCGGGCGAATTGTTTGCGTTACTCAATCCGATAAATCACGCTTCGACCCGCGCCGGACTGCACAAATACAAAGTCGAGCCGTATGTCGCGGCGGGCGATGTCTACGCCGAATCAACGCGCGTCGGACGCGGCGGCTGGACTTGGTATACGGGTTCGGCGGGTTGGATGTATCGCGCCGCGCTCGAATCAATGCTTGGCTTTCATTTGCAAGGCGAAACGCTTCTCATTGAGCCGTGCATTCCGCGTAGCTGGCGCGAATTTGAAATAAAATACCGGCGCGGTGAGACGCTTTACGAAATTAAAGTCGAAAATCCTTTGAGTCTCTGTCGCGGAGTCGCCGAAGTGTGGCTGGACGGCGAAATTCTCTCAACCAGCGAAATTCCGCTGACCGCCGATGGACTGACGCATCAAGTGCGCGTGGTGCTTGGCGAGATCAAAACCTGAGAAAATAATTCTCACTGCTGTCTGATTTCGGATGTCTTGTCAGCAAAACCTTAAGTTTTCAAACAGTTTCCAAATCAGTTTGAAGTTGCCGGTGCGGGCAGATTTCCATCCGCATCAACCGTAAAAACGATGTCGCCGTCCCAGCAAGTGCAGTAAATCGCTTTATCAAGCGGACGATTTTCAATCAAAGTGCGCGGTTTGGTCATTGTCGTGACATTCAGCGGTGCGCGATTTTCGCCGGTATTATCTTCCAGCAATTTCACGGCAATTTCATTGGGATGACCGAAAAACCAGGCGTGAAACGTATTGCGCGAACGAGTCGCCGGAACGCCTGCCGATAAAACAGCGAACTTCGGCGTAACTTTTTGCAGAAATGCTTCGCTCGTGCCGTTTCTTGAGCCGTGG
>JAJAZE010000102.1 GCA_026785925.1 Pyrinomonadaceae bacterium | reverse complement strand
CATTAGAATCGAACGGTTTGCCGAAACTTTTTATGTTTCCGACAGCCGTTCGAGCAACGGCACGACTCTCAACGGCGCACGAATAAACGAATCGGTTATTATCAAAAACGGCGACCGTTTGAATCTCGGCGACAGCCAAGTCATTGACCTTGAACTTGTTTCCGACGAGCCGAACGCCAATGTTTCGAGAGCGGCGGAGATGAATTATACGCCGAATGTCGAAACTTCCAATAACGTCTCGCCAAATGTTCAGAGCGTTTCCGCTGCGCCCGATTCAAACTCGATCCCGACGGCGTTTTTCTGGCTCGCGCCCGTTTTCGGTTTGATAATTCTGGGTTTGGTCGGCGGTTTTTTTTTGGTTATCAGTGGAAAACAGGAGAAAGATGTCGGGCAGACCGACGACGTTTATACGCCGCCGCCGCGCAGCCGAACGCCGAAGTCTGATGATTCGCCGACCGATAATTCGCCGACCCCGAAGAAATCGAGTGCCAACGAAAATTCAACGGGCGGAACTTCGGCAACGCCCGCTGGAGCCGATTCTTTGCCGACCCCGAAAGTTTCCGCCGATTTGGAAAAAGTCGAGCAAAATGCCTCCACTTTTTTGCGGCACATCGCGCAGAACGACTCGCGGGCGTTTTTGACCGGCAAGCAATCGGAAATCGTCAGTTCAAAAATCAATCAATTCAAAGGTTCGACCGCGTTAGCCGAAAATATCAAAGCGGTGAAAAAAAACGCGGCGCAGTTTGAGACGCTGGCGAATTCAAAAGACCTCAAAGCGCAGTTTTTGGCGACCGCCGCGCTCGCCAGAATCGGCAACAATCGCGGCGATCCGTTAGCCGTCGCGCAGACGATTTTGCCGATTCTCAACGAATTGAAAATCACGCTCGACAACAAACTGGCGAGCGATAATCTGCTGATTATCGCCGCCTTTGAACGCGGCGCGGCGGGCAAACCGCGCTCACTGCAAAGCGTTTTGGAAGCCTTGTCGAAGAAAACGCCGAACGTCAGCCCGCGCGAGATTCGGACGATTTGGTTTTTGAAGGAAAATGACAAAATCACCGACGCGGAATACAATTTCGCCCTGCAATTTCTCGCCATCGGTGTCATCACGCAGAATCCGAAAGATTTTAACGTCAATGCAGACGCGCTGACTTTTAATTAAAATGGAAAACGAAGATTGGATCACCGGAAATATCAGATTATTGGTCGGCGGCGAGCCGCTCGAATTACAGATGACCGTGCCGGTTAAACCAGTCAAGCCGCAAAGAATGCTGCCGATTTTTCAGCAAATGACCGATTCGTTTGTCGGAATGGCGGAAAATTCGGTCGAGAGCGCGGGCGGCAAAATTTCCTGCGGGAAAGGTTGCGGCGCGTGCTGTCGGCAGACAATCCCGTTAGCGGAAATCGAGGCTTACCAAATCGCGGAAATGGTCGAAGCGTTTCCCGAACCGCGCCGCCGCGAGATAAAAACGCGGTTTGAAACGGCGTGGCATCACTTTTCGGAAATCGGCTGGTTTGAGCGTCTCGACAACTGCCCCGATTTTTCGCACGGAGAACGCGAAAAAGTAGTTTTGGACTATTTCCGCGAAGGCGTTCCGTGTCCGTTTCTGGAAGACGAAATTTGCTCGATTCATCAGATGCGCCCGCTCGCCTGCCGCGAATATCTGGTCACTTCACCGGCTGAAAATTGCGCCGAGCTAACGGCTGAAAACGTAAAAACAGTTGATCTGCCAATTAAACCTTCGGAGACGATGCGTAAAATTTCCAACCGCCGAAATCTGAATCAGACAGTCAATTTCGTGCCACTCGTTCTCGCGCTCGAATGGGCGCAAAGATTTCCCGACGATTTTCCCGAAAAAACAGGCGAACATTGGATGGCGGATTTTTTTACGACTCTGACGAAAAGCGAAATACCGAAATAAGTGAGAAGTGAGAAGTGAGAAGTGAGAGTTAGTAATTGAAAAGCAGTAGCTGAGATTTACAGTCTCGCTTTTCACCTCTCACTTCTCAATTATTTTTATGCGTCGTTTTTACGCTCCAATCGAACAATTTCAAACGGAAACAATCACGCTCGCGCTTGAGGAAACGAGACATTTGCGCGATGTCCTGCGTTTGAAAGAAGATGTTCGGGTGCAGGTTTTCGACGGCGACGGCAGGGAATTTTTATGCGCGATTAAACTTATCGGAAAAAAAGAAACCGTTTTGCAAATTCTCGAACAAATCGTCCCGACCGCGCCCGAATCGGATTTGGATTTGACTTTGGCGGCGGCACTTTTAAAGAGCGATAAGTTTGATTTAGTCGTGCAGAAAGCCGTCGAATTAGGCGTGACGAAACTCGTTCCATTAAATACGAAACGCGCCGACGTGAAGTTGAAGGAAACGGAAAAGCGGCTCGAACGCTGGCGGAAAATCGCGCTCGAAGCCGCCAAACAATCGGGTCGCGCCAAATTAATGCACATCGAAAGTCCGCTCGATTACGAGAAATTTATCCAAACGGCTGACGGCACGCGAATTTTATTTGCCGAACGCGGCGGCGAAAGTTTTTCGGCAATCGAAAATACTAAAAAAATTACGGCGGTCGTCGGCGCGGAAGGCGGTTGGGAAGCGTCGGAAATAGAGGCGGCGCGGAAAAAAGGGTTTCAAATCGTTACTCTCAACGGCAGAATTTTACGCGCGGAAACGGCGGCGATTTCAATCGCCGCCGTTTTGCAGCATCGGTTCGGCGATTTGAGTTGATAAATTTACGAATTTTTTTGAAGATTCATAATCTCCGCGACCGACGACAAAATCTTTTCCTTGAGAGTTTTCGGCTGCGCCGCGTCGGAAGCGTGAACGCCGAGCAGAACGTGAATGACTTTGACCGGCGAAAGCACCGTTTGGTCAACGTCTTTGGTCGCAAACCAGGGACTGAGGCAAACGTGAACGCGCTTTTCGTCGTCGCACCACGCTTCGATGTTTTCCAGATCAATCGCCCGCGCAATTTTTTCCGTATCGGTTCCTTCGGGCAAATTCAAAATAGCCGAACAGCGTTCGTCAATCGCCAAAGCGCAGTCAACGCCGACGGTTTCGAGCAAACCCATTCGCACGTCGTTGAAAACCGCGTCGAGCGTTGCCGACACCGCTTTCATCATTTGTTTTTGATTCGGCAAAACCTTCGAGTTTTCCGGCGCGGACGCTTCGCCGGTTTGCAAAGATTTCCAAACCGGCGGCACACGCCACGCAAGCAGTTTTTCACCGCGCACGGGCGGACCGCCCGTTAAAGCGAGTTCTCAATAATCTTCCCAACGTCCAACCCAGCGGCTCATCTCCAAATCTCCTTTGAAAAAAAATAAGTGATTTAAACTAAAAAATATCTTTATCCAGACGGCTGAACTCAATCTATCCGGTTAATTTTTGGGCGCGGATTTTTTAGGTTCGACAATTTCCTGCGCCGGTAAAGTAACGAAAAGTTTGCCATGTTTGACACCTTTCAGGCTCAAGAGCGCGTCGGCAAGCGCACGCACCTGGCTGATTTCGCCGCGCAGGACAATCACTTCCAAACAATCATCTTGACTTATGTGAACGTGCAGCACCGACGCGATAGAATTAAAATATTCGTGCTGCAATGAGTTCATTTTATCATTTAAATCGCTGGCGTGATGGTCATAGACGAGCGTCAAACTGCCCAAAACTCTGCCCGTTTCCGGCGCGTCTTCAAGTTTTGATTTGACGAGCGCGTCGCGCATCAAATCGCGCAGTGCTTCCGAACGATTCGCGTAACCTTGCCCGGCAATCATTCGGTCGAAATTTTGTAAAAGTTCTTCTTCGGCACTCACGCCGAATCTTGAAAGGTCGCTCATCTTTGTTTTCCCTGCACCGTAAATTGAGTTAATTATAACATTCGTTTCCGGTTCACGACAGGGAAAATCTAAATAATCGCGGTCGGCTCGGACTGGCATCGGCGGCGAATGCGGCAATTTGGAGATTCAAAAAATACGCGCCGTCGGCAATTGAATCAGGCACGAAAATCATTTCGGTGACGGTGTGATTGAGCAGGCTCTTTTCATTTAATTCAAATTTTCCCGGTTCGACGCTCCAAAAAATCCGGTGATTCGATAACTTTCCCTCGTCGAAAATCCGGTCAATCGAAGGCACGTCAGCCAGCAGGTGTTTTACGCCGCTTTCGCTGATAAACCGCATCGCTTCGGTCGAAAAAAACGGCGGAATTTCGTCGGCGTAGATT
>JAJAZE010000101.1 GCA_026785925.1 Pyrinomonadaceae bacterium | reverse complement strand
TAACCTTTGTCGCCGCCTGGTATGATTTTTACGGCTCGCTTTACCGTCCGGTTTTAGTGGCGGCGCACGACGCGAAAAATAAACTCGTCGGATTGCTGCCGCTCGCCGTCGAGTTGAGTTCGGCGCGTTTGGTCGTCGCCGGAGATTACTTATGCGAATATGACACCTGGCTTGCCACTGCCGCCGACAGCGATCAATTTATCACCGAAGCGTTGTCCGCGCTTGGCAGCGAGTTTCCGAATTCCGTCCTGCAATTCTTATTTCTCGCCGCCGATACGCCGCTCGGCTGGTTACAGGAAAACGATTACTGGAATCGCCGCTGCGTCCTGCGCCAAGTGAGTCGTCCGCTGTTGCAACTTGACGACCGCGCCGATTTACAAGCCGTGCTGGACAAAAAGAAAAACCGGACGCGGCTCAAACAAATGGGCAGAGCCGGAGCCATCGAGTTTGTGCAGATCACCGAACCGGACGAATTTGAAGCGGTTTTCGATACTGTCAAGACCTTTGGCGATCTGCGTTTGAGTGCGGTTCACCGCGTCGCTCCTAAATCAGACCCGCAAAAAAAGATGTTCTACCTCGAACTTTTCAAGGCGAAATTGCTGCATATCACACTGCTCAAAGTCGGCGGGAAAATCGCTTCCGCCCATTTCAACACTTACAACCGCGATCAGGTTTTGCTCGGTGTGACGGCTTTATCGCCGTTTTTCGCTAAACATTCACCCAGTAAATTTCATATTACGATGCTCGGTCTGGAACTCTCTAAACTAGGCGTGAAGGCTTGTGATTTAACGCCGGGCGGCGGATATAAAGACGGTCACGCCAACAGTCACGACGAAGTTCACGTGCTGACGGTTTATTTTAACCGTGCCGCGCAACGCCGGTTTGCTTTGCAGCGGCAACTAACGGCGGCGACTAAAAAATTGCTGGAACTGACGAAAATCAATCAGGAAAACTTGAGCGAACGCCTATACGACACGCGCCACAAATTGAAATTTGCGAACGCCGGAAATATCATCTCCAGGTTAGCGGCAAAGGTGAAAACTGCCGATCAGAAAAAACGCGAAATGCGCGTTTATACTTTTGATGTCGAGAAAATCGCCGCGATTCCGAATCCCGATTTGATGAAGCGAGACTGTTTGGAAGACTTGCTGAAATATGAACCGACCGAATCGTGGCATTTAACGCCGAGTGCTTTTCACCGACTCTCGATTAACCGTTTGAGCGAAGGAAGTCACATTTATACCAAAGTCGAAGCGGGCAAATTGGTGCATTACGGCTGGCTGCACGAAAGGCAGGAAAAGTCTTTTATGGCGGAAGTCAACCAATACTTTACGCTGCCGCCCGATTCGGCGGTGCTGTTTGACTTTTTTACTCACCCGCAAGCCAGAGGAAAAGGTTTTTATCAGGCGGCGATGCGTCAAATGCTGCACGATGCCGGTCGCCTGCCGAATCTACGGCAAGTTTGTATTTCCGTGCTGGCTGATAACGGTGCTTCGCGGCACTCGATAGAAAAAATCGGTTTTCAATATAAATGCAGTTTGCGCGGATAAAAGCAACGATCATTTTTTGATTTTTCGCCAGCCGAACTCGGCTGATTCTCGAAACTTTACGGAAACATCTAAAGATTTATGAACGCTGGCAACACAAAAATTTGGGATCAAAAACAAAAGAAACGTCAAAAATCCTTGCGGCATTTGAAGCAAGGCAGAGTTGCGAAACATTCCTATAAAGGAATTTATTCGGCGGTTTTACTGTTCGCGCTGGCTTCGTCGCTGATTGCGGTCGGCGTTTATTTTTACCGGCAATACGCGAGAAATTCCGCGTTGGAATTTTCCGGCAGCATCATCAACGTCAAAGCGGGCGGCGATCTTCAAGTTGCGCTTAATCGCGCTAAAGCGGGCGATACGATTGTTTTGCAGGCGGGCGCGAAATACGTCGGTTCATTCGGTCTGCCAAATAAAGCGGGAAACGAATTCGTGACGATTCAGTCTTCGGAGCTTGCCAAACTGCCGGCGGACGGAACGCGCGTCAGCCCGTCGGATGCGGCTTTGATGCCGAAAATTTTAAGTTCCGGCAGGGGCGAATCCGCCGTTTATACTTTGCCGAACGCTCATCATTACCGCTTTGTCGGTATCGAGTTTGCGCCTGACAACAAAGATTATATTTATAATCTGGTCGCGCTCGGAGCCGAGAAACAGACTGCCGAAGAAGTTCCGCACCACATCGAGATTGACCGCTGTTACCTGCATCCGAATCCGCACCCGGACGGCAGAACGCGGCGCGGCATCGCTCTCAACAGCGCGGAAACCGTGATCAAGAACAGTTATTTAGCGGGTTTTGCGTATCAGGGCGAAGAAACGCAGGCGATTGCCGGTTGGAACGGCACGGGCGGTTATAAAATTATCAATAATTATCTCGCCGCCGGTGCGGAAAATATCTTATTCGGCGGTGCCGACCCAAGCATTAAGAATTTAGTTCCGACCGATATTGAAATTCGCAATAATCTAATGACCAAACCGCTCGAATGGCGCGGAAAAGTGTCTATCAAATGCACGTTCGAGTTAAAAAACGCCCGAAATGTGCGAATCGTCGGCAACATCATCGAAAACGGTTTTGACGAGATGGCTGTTCGGCTGACTATTAGAAATCAGGAAGGTAACGCGCCCTGGAGCGTGATTGAAGATGTTTTGATGGAAAACAATTGGATTAGAAACAGCGGCGGCGGCATCAATTTTTTGGGAACCGACGACATCAATAAAAGCGCGGTAATGAAGCGCGTCCAAATTGTCAATAATCTTTTTACCGGAATTGACGCAGAAAAATGGGGCGGCAGCGGGCGGTTCATCCTGATTACTAACGGCGAAGATATTACGGTTGCCAACAATACCGTTTTTAACAGCGGCAGCGCGATAACCGCCTACGGAACGGTGACCAAAGGTTTTACGCTGCGCGGCAACATTTTTTCCTATAACCAATATGGTTTTACGGGCGACGGCGTAGTCGGGAACGGCACTTTAACTCAGTATTTTCCCGGCAGCTTAATCGCTGAAAACTTGGTGATGAGCGGCAGTAAAACTCCAAAACCTTACATTAACGTTCCATTGCGAAATTATTTCGCGGCGGATTTTAACGCGGTTGGTTTTGTTAATTGGCAAGGCGGCGATTACCGGCTCGCTCAAAACTCGAAATATAAGAATAGAGGTTCAAACAAAAAGGATTTAGGCGCGGATATTGACCGGATTGAAGCGGAAATAAAAAAAGCGCGATGAGGTAGAAGGCAGGAAGCAGAAATAAATCTTAGATTCTAAACACTGTCTTCTGCCTTCTGCTTCCTGCCTTCTGCTCCCTCATTTCCCGATACGGGCGATTACTTCGGCAAACCGCGCATCCTGCCGCAGCGGGGCGAGCATTTTGTCGTGTTCATACCAGAATTTATTTTCGTTGCCGAGTTTCACGGCGCGTTCCATCCAATAAAACGCTTCGTCAATTTCGCCGAGTTGAGCGGAAGCCGAAGTCATCCAGTAAGCCATATCGTGGTCGGCTTTCGACAAGCCGCGCGCTTCTTCGGTCAGTTGGGCTTTGGCTTCTTCGGTTCTGCCGGTGTGCGCCAGAAAAATCGCCAGCATCGGACGAATGCCGTCCATTTGCGGATTATTTTCCAAAACATCCTGAATAATCTCGATTCCTTCATTTTCCCTGCCCGAATAGAATAGAACGGACGAGCGAAAGATTCGCACCATCGGATGATTCGGCTGAACTTTTGCGCCCCGGTCGAGTTCGGCTAACGCTTCGTCATAAAGTCCCTGATAAAGAAAAATGCGGGCGCGGTTGTAGCTGGCAACGACGAGTGCCGCCGGATCGAGTTTGGCTAATTTCGCAAAACTTTTGAGCGATTGTTCATACTCGCCGTCGAGCCGGTGCATCGTTCCCTTGACGAAATAGAGCGGCGCGTCGTTGGGAAATTGTTCCTGAAGAAGTTTTATCTCCGCCCGCGCTTTCTTCTTTTCGCCGCGTGAAAGATAAATCATCACCATCAAAACCCGCGCTTCGACCACGTTCGGGTCATACATAAACGCTTTGGAAAACGCGGCTTCGGCGTAAGTATAATCTTCCGCGTCGCCCATTCCTTTGAAAACACGATTGGCGTAACACGCGCCCAAACCGCTGTAAGCGAGCGCAAAGTCGGCATCGAGTTTAATCGCTTGTTTGAAATTGACGATTGCTGCTTCGCAGTCGGCGGCGGCGACGGTGCGGAAAATAAAGCGTCCGAAATTGTCGCGTCCGCGCAGATATTCTTCGTAGGCTTCCGGGTTGTCGGTGGTCAGTTTGCCGCGTTTCTCCTGCTCGTTCGGCGTGAGTTCGAGCTTCAAACCTTTGAGAATTCTCTCGGCAATCATATCCTGCAGCGCGAGAATGTCGTGACCTTCGGCATCAATTCGGTCGCTCCACAGAATATCGCCCGATGATACGTCGAGCAGTTGCGCCGTGACGCGCATTCGGTCGCC
>JAJAZE010000100.1 GCA_026785925.1 Pyrinomonadaceae bacterium | reverse complement strand
GGCGGCAACGTCAGCGTCGGCGGCAATCTGAGCGTCGGCGGCAGTTTGACGCAGCCAATCGTCAACGCGACGACCGAATATCAAATCGGCGGGCAGAGAGTATTTAGGCTTGCCCCATTTAACACAACCATCATTGGTCTGAATGCGGGTGTGAACACGTCGAACGGCGGAAATTCATTTTTCGGAGCGGAAAGCGGAATGTTGACGACGACGGGCGTTGACAATTCTTATTTCGGACGAAGTGCCGGAATGTCGGGGACGACGAATATTAACAATTCATTTTTCGGTGTTGATGCCGGACGCAACAATACGGCAAATTTCAATTCTTTCTTTGGACGCAGTTCGGGTTTAGTTAACACGACGGGCGGCAATAACTCATTTTTCGGATTCAATTCGGGACGATTTAACACGACGGGCGAAGGCAATTCGTTTTTCGGCGACGGTTCCGGCTTCAGCAATTCCGGCGGTTCCCGTAATTCGTTTTTTGGTCAGTTAGCCGGTTCTTCAAACGTGAGCGGCGGCGATAATTCGTTTTTCGGAACTTTCGCCGGACTCGCTAATGTTTCGGGCATTAACAATTCGTTTTTCGGCGTTGATGCCGGACGCAGCAATACGGCGAGCGGCAATTCGTTTTTTGGGAAAAGTGCCGGATTTGGCAACACGACGGGAACGGATAATACTTTTGTCGGAACAACAGCGGGGCAAAGCAACGTCAGCGGCAGCCGAAGTTCGTTTTTCGGTTTTGAAGCGGGTTTTTCCGCCACCGCCGCCAACTCTAATTCGTTTTTCGGCTATCGCAGCGGAAGACTTACCACGAGCGGATTAAACGCATTTTTTGGAAATTCGACGGGAGCAAGCAACACGACGGGCAATAGCAATGCGTTTTTCGGCGCGGCTGCTGGTTTGAACAATATCACCGGCTCGTTTAATTCGTTTTTTGGACTAGGTTCCGGCGCGGGCAACATCTCCGGTCAGCACAATTCATTTTTCGGCACAAATACCGGCGGTGCTAATTCGACCGGCGAAAGCAATTCGTTTTTTGGATTCCAGACCGGAATCGGCAACACAACTGCTGATAACAATTCATTTTTCGGGCGCGGCGCAGGTTTCTCCACGACCACGGGCGCATCGAACGTCTTTGTCGGTGCAAACACCGGAAATGCTAACGACACCGGCGCGGGCAATGTCTTCGTCGGCGCGTTCACGGGACAGGCAAACACGATTGGCGCGAACAATACGCTCGTCGGATTTGTCGCCAATCTCGGCGCGAACAACCTCAACTTTGCCACCGCTCTCGGTTCGGGTTCGACGGTTAATGCCAATAACACCGTCGTTTTGGGCAGAACCGCCGACACCGTGCGGATTCCGGGAAATTTGAATTTAACGGGAAGTTTTACGGGGAATTTCACCGTTCCGGCGGCGAACATCACCGGCGTTTTGGGTGCGGCGAACGGCGGCACGAATTTGAGTTCGCCCGGCGCGAGCGGGAATTTCCTGCGAAGCAACGGCTCGACTTGGACGAGTTCGCCGTTCACCGTCGCCGATATTCCAAATGG
>JAJAZE010000099.1 GCA_026785925.1 Pyrinomonadaceae bacterium | reverse complement strand
CGAGTTCGGCTAACGCTTCGTCATAAAGTCCCTGATAAAGAAAAATGCGGGCGCGGTTGTAGCTGGCAACGACGAGTGCCGCCGGATCGAGTTTGGCTAATTTCGCAAAACTTTTGAGTGATTGTTCATACTCGCCGTCGAGCCGGTGCATCGTTCCCTTGACGAAATAAAGCGGCGCGTCGTTGGGAAATTGTTCCTGAAGAAGTTTTATTTCCGCCCGCGCTTTTTTCTTTTCGCCGCGTGAAAGATAAATCATCACCATCAAAACCCGCGCCTCGACCACGTTCGGGTCATACATAAACGCTTTGGAAAACGCGGCTTCGGCGTAAGTATAATCTTCCGCGTCGCCCATTCCCTTAAATATACGGTTGGCGTAACACGCGCCTAAACCGCTGTAAGCCAGCGCAAAGTCGGCATCGAGTTTAATCGCTCGTTTGAAATTGGCAATTGCCGCTTCGCAGTCGGCAGCGGCGACGGTGCGGAAAATAAAGCGTCCGAAATTGTCGCGTCCGCGCAGATATTCTTCGTAGGCTTCCGGGTTGTCGGTGGTCAGTTTGCCGCGCTTTTCCTGTTCGTTCGGCGTGAGTTCGAGCTTTAAGCCTTTGAGAATTCTTTCGGCAATCATATCCTGCAGCGCGAGAATGTCGTGACCTTCGGCATCAATTCGGTCGCTCCACAGAATATCGCCCGATGATACGTCGAGCAGTTGCGCCGTGACGCGCATTCGGTCGCCGGAACGAATAAAACCGGCGGACAAAACCGCGTGAACTTTTAGCTCTCTGCCCGCTTCGCGCGGGTCAATTTCCGCGCCCTGATATTTGGCGATTACCGAACTCGGACGCACTATTAATGAACGAAGTCCGGCGAGTTCGGTAATCACCGCGTCGGCGAGCGAAAATTCGTAAAAATTTGAATTCGGGTCGCCGCTCAAATTCTTGAACGGCAGAATCGCCACGCTTTTCTTTTCGACTCCGCCGGCAGTCAGCGTCGTGTCGGGCGAAAACGTCGGCGGATTGGAAACCGACGGCGTTTTCTGCATCGAACTCGTGTCGGCGGCTGATTTTCCCTTCAACCAATTCCAGGCGCGTTTGACCGGACTGTTGTCCAGATGATGCGGAATATAAGTATCGCCCGGCAATATCGGCATACCTGAAATCTCCTGTAAAACGGCGCGCAGATCGTCGCGCATCTGAGAAATTTTTTGATAACGGTCTTTCGGGTTTTTGGCTAAAGCGCGGTCGAGAATCATCTGAAGCTGCGGCGGCAGCGGTTCGGGTCGCATCAGATTCAAAGGCTTCGGCGTGGCGTATAAAACCTGATGGCGCACGTCAATCACGGTTTTCCCTTGAAAAGCCCAGATTCCGGTCAGCATTTCGTAGAGCAGCACGCCGGTCGAAAAAATGTCGGCGCGGTGATCGGTTTTTTCGCCTTTGGCTTGTTCCGGCGCGGCGTAAGTCGCCGTGCCGTAGGGAATTCCGAGTTCGGTAATTTCCGTGCGGTCTAATCCTTCGGTGTGTTCGGACGGTTCATCCTGCATCAGTTTAGCAAGCCCGAAATCCAAAATCTTAGCTTGTCCGCCGTCCGTCACCATAATGTTTCCGGCTTTAATATCGCGGTGAATAATGCCGCGTGAATGCGTGTAGGCGAGCGCGTCGCAAACCTGCACGGCGACCGACAGCGCGGTTTTCAAACTGAGCGGACGACCGGCGACGAGCTGCCGCACATTTTTGCCGGGAACGTATTGCATCGCAATATAAAAAACGCCGTCGGCTTCGTGAAAGTCGTAAATCGTGCAGATATTCGGGTGGTCGAGTTGTGAACAAAGCTGCGCTTCGCGCTCGAAACGCCGGAAGTTAGCGGTCTTTTGAGTCAATTCCGGCGGCAGAACTTTGATCACGACGGTGCGGTCGAGTTTCGTATCCTGCGCTTTGTAGACGGTTCCTTGTCCGCCCGCGCCAATTTTTTCTAGTATTTTATACTGGTTAATCTGCTCGCCAATCATTGCGGAATTAGATTATAAACTGTTGATTTAAGATTGCCGGAATGTCAATTTGAAATCATAGAACGAAAAGGCTCAAAGTTCAAAGTGAAAGGTTCAAAGTCATCAAAACAACTCTGAAACTGAAACCCGAAACCTGGAACCTGAAACTTGAAACTTGAAACCTTGTTTAAAATCGGCAAACTGCCGACTAATCTGGAATAATCGTTCAGCCGCGCGGCGGATTCCCCCAGCCCGACTGAACGTATTCGCCGTTCTCGACGATACACGGCACGACCAGATCGCCGCCCGAAAAATCGAGCATTTCCTTTTGCCGCGCCCAGTCGTTCTGCGCGTCATATTCGGTGAACGCAATATTGTTTTCGTGGTAGTAATCCCGCGCCTTCTGACAATACGGGCAGTCGGGTTTAACGTATATTTCCAAAGCCATTTTTGCAATTCTCCTGTGCTGTGAGATAGTTTAGCCGAATTGGTTTCAAGTTCCAAGTTTCGCAGTTAGACTGCTGATTGCGAATTGGCTTTCAATCGTTCGGCAGTCCGAAACTGGAAATTACTTTTATTAGGACTTTCGCTTGAAAACACATAACTGCTTGAGTTCAAAGAACTTAACCAAAATACAGACTTTTAGCTAAGTGTCTATTTTTCAATAACTTAGTCATCCCCAAGCGAAAGTCCTATTTATGATGGAAAACGATATTTTCGAGCCGTTTGAAAGACTGATCGAAATCGAAATTCTAGACGAGCGGTGCAGAGTTCCCGAAAACAACACTCTGTTGCGGTGCTTTCAATTTCTCTCGATGAAAACGATTTCGCTCGGCGAGTTCTGCTGGAACGGCGACTGCGCCAATTGTCAGGTTTGGCTCGCAGATTCGGCGACCGAAAAACCCGTTTTGGCTTGCCGCACGAAGGTTTCGGAGCGAATGAAAATCGTGCGAATGAGCAGGGAAATCGAACTGAAATAAAAGCTCTCAATTTCACAACGAAACTCAAAGCGCAGCGTTCAGTAAATAACTGATGTTACGCAAAACTGCGGCTGTGCCGCCTGATGTGCGGAAAGGCTGTGCCTTTCCAACGACTATTGTTAATAATTCAGCGGCTGCGCCGCCCGTTTGGAGCCGTAGCCTCCAAATATCTTAGAACCGCAGACGGAAAGGCACAGCCTTTCCGCACATCAGCGGGCGTAGCCCGAAAAAAAGCCGCTCTGCGTAATATCAGTAAATAAATTAACCGAACGCCGCGCTTTTTATTAATCTGTCAGCCGAATTTTTTAACGAAAAAGATTCAGTTCAAAAATGTTTGGTAAAATCTATTTTGGAGGCTGCATTACGCTTTCGCAATTCCGGCACGTCCGCAAATTTCGTCGCCGTAAAAGCGTTTGAAAACCGTTTGAAACTGCGTCGTGATGTCGTCGAGTTCAAAGTATTCTTCATAAAGTTTCGCGTTGCAATTATCGCAAAACCACAGCAATCCGTCCTTCTCGCCATTGCGCCTTTTTCGCTCAATCACCATTCCGTCGGTTTATCGATTCCCCACGCATCGGCAAATAACTCGTTTAATTCGTCGTTCGTCACCGTCGGGCTGACTCGATAGACAATTTCATCCTCAGGAAAATTTGATTTTTCTAGTTCCTTCACAAACTTTTTGTCTTTGCTTCCGCCTTCGCGTTCGCTTGTTTATTCTGTGCCGCTTTCGCGTCCGAATCCTTCTTCGCCTTCATTAACGACAAACAAAGCTCGCGCAATTGGTCAACCGTTTTCAAACGTCTGGTAATTGCTTCGCTCGACATATCAACTATCTTCATTTTCCAACCTCTCAATATCCGCCAAATCCTGCGGTCTGCCCGCTAATCGTTTCATTTTCAACAATCCTTGACGCGAAACAACGGATAGCTGATTGCCCAGAAAATCCAGTTTCTCCCGCGTTTTCCAAACGTCGAGAACCTGCGGCGTAACCAGCAATAAATCGAGCGAAAGCACTTCGCCGTTCGAGTCAATTTTGGATACGCGACGAATTTCGACGGCTCTTTCCTTAAACGAAATGTCAAGCCCGCGAATATCAAAACCTTCTTCAGCAGCGACTTTATATGCTTTTTCGAGCGATTCGGCTTCGATTAAAATATCAATATCCAAAGTCGCCCGCGCAAACCCGTGAATCGCCAACGCCAAACCGCCGCACACCGCGTATTCGATTTTGTTTTCGTCAAGCGCGAAAATCAATTGTGATAATTCGTCTAAAAGCGTCGCCATTTTTTACCAAGAATGATAATAATACATAAATTTTCCGTCCAGTTTGAGATACAGATTTAATCTCTCACCTTCAGAATAAAAATGAATGATTATTGACAGCGATGTCTTTTCAACGGGTGATTCATCAAAATTCAAATTTTTCAACTTTCGGTCAGGATTTGCGCCTTTCATAATACGCGACCAAATTGTTTTATTTTTTTTATCGGTTGCCGTCAAAAAGATTTGGTTATTCGCCGTTACAATTGACAGTTTGCCAAAATCAGTGCTGATTGATTCCGATAGTTTTGATTCTGGAATGCTCTTCGGAATTTCACCGTATAAAGGTCCGTCATCCATTGTATATCTCATATGAGGTAACAATCGCTCATCTTGCAATTGGTTGTAATAATCTTCTCGGATGAAAATCAACTTCTCAGCAAGTGTCTTATTTTCTAAGCTGGAAACGTCTTTGTGCCTAACTTTAAGGTAGAGCGAAATCAACTTGTCAAATCGTTCCGCGTCAATTGGCTTGGTGCAATTCGGATGAAAACCTTTTAATTGAAAGACTATCGGCGGAATGAGAAAACTCGTCTCGTTTTCATCTTGCGAACGATTCATTTTAAGAAGCTCATTCAGTTCAGCGTCCGACCAATGAATTTTGTCTTCGGCACTCAATCCAAAAAAATCGAAATACTTAACTTCAAAACAATCTTTGTCTGCGCTTTGCGCGGCGGCAAAATTAGCGGAAACGAGAAATGCGAGAATGGAAAATAATAAAATGCTTGTTTTATTGATGAAATTCATTTTTTTTTATGAAACAACCGATGGCGGTTGCATCACGCTTCCGCAGTTTTTGCACGTCCGTAATTCTTCGCTTTCGTAAAAGTGTTTGAAAACACCTTGAAACTGCGTTGTAATATCGTCGAGTTGAAAATACTTTTCATAAAGTTTCGCGTTACAGTTTTCGCAAAACCATAAAAGCCCGTCTTTTTCGCCGTCGCGTCTTTTTCTTTCGATGACGAGTCCGACGGTGTTTGCGCCGCGCACCGGATTGTGCGGAACGCGCGGCGGCAGGAGAAAAATCTCGCCTTCACGAATCGGCACGTCAACGCATTTGCCGTCTTCCTGAATTTTAACGACAATATCGCCTTCGAGCTGATAAAAAAATTCTTCGCCTTCGTCCCAGTGATAATCTTTGCGCGAATTCGGTCCGCCGACGACCATCACGATAAAATCGTCCGCGTCATAAACGCATTGATTGCCGACCGGCGGCTTTAGTAAATGACGATGTTCGTCAATCCATTGCTTGAAATTAAAAGGTTTTTGAATCGGCATAATTTCTCCATTATAACTCTAAAATTTTATTCACCGTCCGCCAATTTCGCGCCGTCACCGAAACTTTCAGCTTTTTGCCGATGTAATCTTTCCCGATCAAACTGTCCAAAACGCTGACGCGCAAAAGGCAGAATATCTCACGATTCTGCACGGCGAACATCTCGTTTTCGTTAGTGTTGGAAAGAAGCAATTCGCATTTTTCCGCCGGTAATTCTTCGTCCAAAAAGAAGACGTGCAAATCCTTGTCGTTTTCAAATTGTCCGGCGAATGGATTGTTTGCGATGATATTTTCGATTTCAGAAATCTTCCGCACGATGATTTTTATTTTCAGCGCAAATTCCGTTTCAATCGCTGTTTCAATATTTTCGGCAAGTTTTTTGTCGCCGGTTTCGCCGGTTTCAAAAATCACGTTGCCGCTGTTGATGTAAGTTTTAACATTGGCAAAATCGAGCGCGGCGCAGACTTCGCGCAGAGTTTCCATTTTAATTTTATTTTTCCCGCCGACGTTGATGCCGCGTAAGAAAGCAACATATTTCATTGAAGATTTTTCCTCATTTCGACGCAGATAATATCAACATTTTCGCCAACCGGAATTTTCACCCGTTCGTCGCCCGCGTAACCGCAAACCGCGTAAAGTTTCACGCCCGGCAGCGTCGCCATCATTTCGACGGATTTGAAACCGTGTGATTTTGCCTCGCTTTCACAGATTTCTAAAATCGCTTTTCCGATGCCTTTTCGCGCCCAATCGGGATGAATAAAAAACGCCCGAATCTTTGCCGCCTCGCTGTCGGGATTCAGTTCGGCGGAATCGCGGCTGTTTGAATAAACACTCGCGCCGTAAAGCGTTCGGCGTTTGCTCCAACCGCCGCAGCCGACGATCTTTCCCTTAGCTTCGGCGACATAATATGTTTCGTCGAAAATCAGTTCGGTATCAACGCCGAATACCGTCTTGATTGAAAGTTCGATTTGCTGCTCGTTGTAATCATCACGGCTCAAACCTTTCACCGACCCGGCAATCAGCCGCTCGATTTGCGGCACGTCGGCAATCGTCGCTTTTCTGATTCGGTAAGACATAAATTCAATCAAAACGTCGCAATAATTTTCAGTTCAATCGCAATCGGAGTCGGCAGACAATTCGTTTCAATTGTCGTCCGGCACGGCAGATTGTCTTTGAAATACTCGGCGTAAATTCGATTGTAAATTTGAAAATCATCTTTCATATTCGTCAAAAAAACCGTCACGTCAACGATTTTTTCCCAACTCGAACCCGAATCTTCTAAAATGTAACGCACGTTTTGAAAAACCGAGCGGCACTGCGCTTCGATGTCGTAGGAGATTATTTCGCCGACATCATTGAGTTTCACGCCGGGAATTTTCTTCGTGCCGCGTTCTCGCGGTCCAACGCCCGACAAAAAAAGCAGATTGCCGACCTTTCGGGCGTGCGGATAAAGTCCGACCGGTTCGGGTGCTTTTGACGAATTGATGATATTTTCTTTACTCATAATTTATCTTGACGCAAACATTTTTCTCTTCAGTGAAAAATCGCAACGCTTCAAAGCCGCCTTCGCGTCCGACACCTGAGTTTTTCATTCCACCGAATGGCGTTCGCAAATCGCGGAGCAGCCAGCAGTTGATCCAGACGATTCCGCTTTCGATTCGCTCCGCCATTCGATGGGCGCGGGAAAGATTTTCCGTCCAGATCGTTGCCGACAAGCCATATTCGACGCTGTTGGCGTAACTCAAAACTTCCGCTTCGGTGTCGAACGGCTGAACGGAGACGACCGCGCCGAAGATTTCTTCTTGGTTCGTGCGGCAATCAAACGGCAGATTTTCGATGATCGTCGGTTCGATAAACCAGCCTTTCAATTTTGGATTTTGGATTTTAGATTCTGGACTTCTCAAACTGTAAGTTTCGTTCGATAAATCAACCGACTTGCCGCCGCAAAGAATCTTTCCGCCTTCTTCTTCGGCGAGTTCGATGTATGAAAGAACTTTTTCGAGATGCTG
>JAJAZE010000098.1 GCA_026785925.1 Pyrinomonadaceae bacterium | reverse complement strand
GTTGTCGGAAATGCACAGATCGTTTTCGGGATGTCTGCCGACGGTGTAAATTTCATCGGTTATCAGGACGCGACGGCTTGCGCCGCTTTCGTCGGTGTATTTGAGCCAAAGTTCTTTCATTTAGTAAGCAGTTATCAGTTATCAGTTATCAGTTATCAGTAAGCGGCAAGCAGTAAGCTGTTATCAGTAAGCAGTTAGCACGGAATAAACTGATAACTGATAACTGATAACTGATAACTGCTCACTTTGTGTAAGTCGAAAGCGGCTGGAGATTAACGCCGAAATCCTGCGGATTTTCGCCGATAATCGCCGTCGCAAAAAACTTCGGCACATATTTGCTATTTTCGCCGATGAACTGCTTTGCCGCGCCGCCTTCCATTTTGTTTTGATTTGCCGCGAGCGTCCAGAAATTGCGGTCTTGATTGGCAACCGCCGCAAAAACCTTGTCCATATTTTTGCTTAGGTTTCCCTGTCCGCTGTTGTAGCTGGCGATGGATAGCGGCACGCTGTCAGACGCGGTTCCGAAACGTCCCATCAGCGATTTGATATATTTCGCCGCCGCTTTTGCCGCCGGTTCGGGTTCGCATCTTTGATCGGCGGACAAACCGTAATCGGGCGCGGACGAGGCGAGAAACTGGAACATTCCTTTGGCGTGCGTCGGACTTTCCAGACACGGACAATGCTCCGATTCGATCATCGCAATATAAATGCCGATTTGCGGTTCAACGCCCTCGGTATTAAAAGCGCGATTTATAAACGGCGAATTTTTCGTCGCACGGTCGAGAACCGTCAGGAAATCGCTTTTCAACCAGCCGCCCTGAGTGCAGTTGTCGGTTCGCGCCTTCCCCAATCGCCCAACGTAGCCGTTAAGAAATCTTTTAATTTCCGCCACCGCTTCCGGCGGAATCGGTTCGCTTTTTTGATTGCCGATAATTCGCGCTATCTTTTCGGATTTAACGGCAATATAGCGATTTTTTTCGTCTTCAGCCATCGCTTGATATTTTTTGCCCGTCGGCAAAACGACCGTCGTGCCGCTGTTGAGAGTTTCGGGCTTGTTGGTAACAGTCGTGCTGTTCGCGCTCGAATTGCCTGCCGGTGTTTTCTCGGATTTCGGCGTTTTCTCCGGTTTATTTTCCTTTTCCTCATCGTCGGAGATATTTTCACGCTCTTCAAAGCCGCCGTCTTTGATTGGTTTATAAACGATTTCCGAATCGCCGCCGAGAACCTTTACGCCGACGAACAGCGCGGAGACCCCGATCACAAACAGCGCGAACATCGTCAGTAAAATCGGAATCATCATCGAAGAGTGCGTTTGATTCGATGAAACGGAAACGGCTTTCGTCTGAAGCGGCTGGTTTTGAACCGTCGCCGTCGGTTGCGCCGATTTTCCATCGCCGATGTGAACGGTCATCTTCGTGTGATTGCCGATCTTTATCACGTCGCCGTTTTTTAAAATCGTGCCGCTGCCGCGCACTTGTTCGCCGTTAACGAAACTGCCGTTGGTCGAGTTTTCATCAATAATCCAAATGTTGCCGCCGTCGCGGTGAACGGTCGAATGAACGCGCGAAAGTCCTTCATCGTCAATCCGGCAATCGGCATCGCCGCGCCCGAAAGTCGTCCGGTCTTTCTCAATCGCTATTTCCCGCGAGCCTTCCGAGGTCGAATATGTCAGAAAAACTTCAAGCATTTGACGTTTTGGTTATTAAAGAGAATTCAACCACAGATTCACACAGATTAACATAGATTTTATCTGTGCCTATCGGTGTTTATCTGCGGTTAAGTTTTCTTTGTATTATCTTAAACTAATTTCCGACCAAACCTTTATAAAGCTCCGAAATCGGGCGGTCTTTTTTCAAACCGAACTTTTGCGG
>JAJAZE010000097.1 GCA_026785925.1 Pyrinomonadaceae bacterium | reverse complement strand
GTATCTGTTGCGAAGCAATCTCGGTTTTACCGGCATTCAATTCGGCATATCAACCGACAAACCCGTTCCGGCGGATTATAATGGCGACGGAATCGCAGATGTCGCCGTCTTCCGACCTTCAAATGGCACTTGGTATACTTCCACCAATCCGGCGACCAACTACGGCGCGATTCAGTTCGGCAATGCCAACGACAAACCCGTTCCCGCCGATTACGACGCCGACGGCAAAGCCGACCTTGCCGTCTTCAGACCGGGCAACGGAACCTGGTATTTGCAGCGCAGCCAATTAGGATTTACCGCCGTAATGTTCGGATTCGGAACCGATTTGCTCGTTCCGGCTGATTACGACGGCGACGGCAAAGCGGATGTCGCGGTTTTTCGCAGCGGAATTTGGTATTTGAACCGTTCGACGCAGGGATTTACCGGCGTGGCGTTCGGGGCATCAGACGACAAACCCGTGCCGAATGCTTTTGTTCCCTGATTATCACGCCGCTTCGATTGCGGGCTTAATGCTCACCACCGAAGCGATGATCGCCGATGTCTCTGAAAAAGACGACCACGCCAGCGGAATGGGCGGAATGGAAATGGGAATGGGAATGGGAATGTAATTTGAGATTAAACATTTCAGATTTCAAGTTCCGAATTGTAAAAAAGGCTTCGTTCAAAGTTGAGCGAAGCCTTTTTTATTGAAAATTTTAAACATTCTGACAAACTAATGCGCCGTTCGGAACGCCGACGCTATACCCAAAAGAAATTGGTTTGAGAAAAATCGAATAATCAAAACACAGTAAAACCAACATTTTAGCCGCTCTTATTTTCGCAATCTATTTTCTAACGGGTATATAGTTGCGGATGTGGGTCGCTTTTTCCGCGATAAAAGTCGGTCGCCGTTTAATGCTTTTCGCGCTTGATGTGGACAACGATGTCGGTATTTTGCTTGGAGAAAGTCTTAATTTAAGGTGTCGAATTGGTGAAATTAAAAAGTTTGAGTATTTGTCGTATAATACTCGCGTCGAAAATTGCTCCGACGAAAAAGCGTTAATTGGTCGAACGAATAAAATGATTGTGCCGGAAAGAAGCTGCGTTTAATGAATATGATAAATTTGGTCAGAACCGACTCGGACAACACGAACTTTCGGGAACTGGTGATTTTGCTCGACCTTGACTTGCAAGTTCGGGACGGCGAAGAGCATTCTTTTTACGCGCAGTTTAATAAGATTGACGCGATTCGTCACGTTGTCGTCGCTTACGAAAATGAAACGGCGGTCGGATGCGGCGCGTTTAAGGAATATGAGAAAGGCACGGCGGAAATTAAACGGATGTTCGTTCGCCTCGAAAGTCGCGGGCGCGGGATTGCCGGAGAGATTTTAGCTGAACTTGAAACCTGGGCGAAAGAACTAAATTTTACACGATGTATTTTGGAAACCGGCGTGAAGCAGCCCGAAGCAATTAGACTTTATCAAAAGAGCGGCTATGAAACGATGACGAGTTACGGGCAATATCTAAATGTCGAAAACAGCGTTTGTATGAAGAAATCCATCTGAGATGATTCCGATTTTTTTCGCTGGTCGGGAAATTTCCGTGCCGATTTCGAGCGGTTGCAAAATCTGCGGATAACGGCAAGAATCAATTAGCCAACCGCGCTCGATTTAACAGAATCTGAGAATTTGAAATGTTAACGCCGACCGTCATCGCCATTCCGATTTTCGCGCTCTTGATTGCCGTCGAAGCGTATTTCGTCGCCCGCGAAAATAGTGAAAATTTTGATCGCCGCGATACCTGGACGAACATATTTCTCGGATTCGGCAGCGTCGTGTGGGGCGCGTTTTTCGGTTTGGCGACCGGCTATTTTTATCTGACGGTTTATGAATTCGCGCCCTATAAAATACCGATGGAAACGGTTTGGGCGTGGGCAATTCTGTTATTTGTTGACGATTTTGCTTATTATTGGTTTCATCGCATCAGTCACGAAGTGCGGTTTTTTTGGAATTTTCACGTCGTTCACCACTCGTCGAACCAATACAATCTGAGCGTCGCCGTCCGGCAAAGCTGGTTTTCGGGCATCGCGCACTGGATTTTTTATCTGCCGATTGCGCTGCTCGGTTTTCCCTTTTGGGCGTTTGCGACGATGCACGGTTTGAACTTGATTTATCAATTCTGGATTCACACGGAGCGCGTCAAAAGGCTCGGCTTTTTGGAGTCGTTTTTAAATACGCCGTCGCATCATCGCGCACATCACGGCGTTAATAATCAGTATCTGGACAAAAATTACGCGGGAATTTTTATCGTTTGGGATCGAATGTTCGGAACCTTTGTCGAGGAAACCGAAGCACCGCGCTACGGAATTATCAAACCTTTGAACAGTTTTAATCTGCTGCGAATAAACACGCACGGTTGGGTGGAAATGTTGGCGGTGTTGAAGTTGAAGAAGACTTTACGCGGTAAACTGCGCTGTGTTTTCGGCGCACCGGCGATGGAATTCGAGGAGACAAAATTATCCGCCGCCAATATTAGAAAACAAATTTGAAAAACATTATGAAAAAACTAATTCCGGCATTATTGCTGATGCTCGTCACGGCATCAATCGGTTTCGCGCAAATCGTGATTACACCGAAAAAAACCGTCTACACGCGAAAGGGCAAAGAAATTCCGAAAGAGAAACGGACTTTTGTCGTGACTTATCCGCTCACCTCCGGCGCAATTCCGGCGGCGACTAAGAAAAAACTCGATAATTCCCTCAGCTACTGGCGCGTTTTTGGAACGACGCTGGCGGAAGTTCAAACTGACGGCTGGTTGTATGAACTGTCCTACAAAGTTAATTACAACAAAAACGGCGTTCTCGACATTGCGCTGACCCAAGACGGAAGCGGCGCGTATCCTGACCAGTCAACGGTTAATTTGGTCGTTGATTTGAAAAGCGGTGAACCGGTGAAATTTGCTGACGTTTTCAAAACGAATTCGCTCGCCAAATTTGCCGAAGCGGTTAACACCAAACTCAAAATC
>JAJAZE010000096.1 GCA_026785925.1 Pyrinomonadaceae bacterium | reverse complement strand
CTATATTGTCGGTCGCCTTTGGCGACAAACCGGAACCGTATAACGCGGAAATATCTAATGTGAACGCTCCCGATTATTGCGGCGGCGTTTTGCTCAACAAAGTGTCGGTTTTAACGATTGGAGCAGCCGTCGTTGATTTGCCCGCGCCGGTGTCGGCGGCTGGAATCGCGGGCGTTTGTTTCGTTTCGACTTTTGCCGGTTCGGTTTTGACGACGGCGGTTGTCGGCGGAACATTTTTCACTGGGTCAGTTTGTTTGGCAATTGTCGGGTCGGTCTTTTTCAGACGGGCGGCGACATCGAATTCGGTTACTTCAAAATCCGAAATTCCGCGCTGTAAAGGTTTTCGTTCGCCGAAGTCAACCGTGTAGGCGAGTTTATATTTCCCGGCGGGCAACGCCGAATCAACGAAAATCGGCATTTGCCAGCTATGACCGCCAAGCACGACGAGAGCTTCAGACATCGGCGCGGAAAATACGACTTTATCGTTCGCGTCGCGGATTTCGACCGACTGCATCGGGCGAATGCGCGAATTGCCTTTATTGCCTAACTTCGGGCTGAGGATTGGAAAGCCGTTGACCATTTTCGTATCGAGTCCGAGTAGTTCGCCGTCGCGCGATAAACCGGGAACCATTACATATATCAGCGTGTAAAAACGAAATCGAATCGTTAATTGCGCTTTGCCTGCGGTTGGCGGCGGCGGCGCGAGCCGATTTTCGACGAAGCAGGCGAGATAATAATCGCCCGGCGGCGTATCTTTCGGAACGCTCACGGTAAAACGTAAAATTTGTCGGGCTTCCGGCGCAATCGTGAATTCGGACGGGGAAAAAGTTATCCACGAAGCGGCGGAACGCGGCAGCGTATTGATCGGAGCCGTTTTAATTTCGCCCTTCTCGTTCAACGCCCAATCTTCGAGTCGGGCGGCTAAACGCACAATGGGCAATTCACCCGGCGCGTCGCGTGTATAATCAACCGCTACACCGACGGTTTTTTCAGTTCCGGCAGGGATGACTACTTCCAGACGGCTCGGTGTTAGACTGATGCCGCCGTTATCTTGTGCGAAAATGTTAATCGAAAAAACGCTGCAAGCGAAAATGATAATTGAGCCGTGTAGAAAAAACAATCGGTTTTTTTGTAGATTATCGAAAATCATCTCTAAAATCTCCCGTGTGTAGTATGTTCTTGAGAATTGAAAAAGATGGGAAAACAAAGGCATCACGAAAAATTTCCGCGATGCCTCTGAAGGCAAAGATTAATTACGGAGCCAAAATCGAAACCGTAATTTGGTCTTGATAAGGCGAAACCGTTGGTGTGTAATATGCGCGTTGTGCGTTGAAATTCAGATTCGCCGTGATGAAATTGTTAGGGGTTGAATTATCGCCGCCGTTGGAAATGCGGGCGCCGTTCGCTATTTCGACTGCCGCCGGAGCTAATGCACCGACGTTGCCGCCGAAAGCGACGACATTATCAACACCGCCGGTGTTGACCAGTCCTGCACCTCTGGCATTGTAAGTGATACTCATACCAATATCAGAGGATTCAAAATTGGGACCACTTGGCACAGATGTTCCCGTGCGGCTCGCATTTAATTTATACGGCGCGTTGCTTCGCAATCTGATAGGAACCGATGCGGTTAACAGGCTACTGTCAATATTCGGACTGGCATCGGCGACCGTGACCGTAGCGGAAAGCGCGGAATTAGCGATGCCAACCGCTACTGCCATTCCGTTTAGCCCGGTTCCGGCACCGTTGGAGCGAATGTCGAAAGAGGGAGCGACGGTAACGCTGAAATCAACCGTGCCGCTGTCGATGGAAGCCTGAGCATTGACGGTAACGCCGAGCATTAAGCAAAAGACGATAGCGAAAGCTATTTTGATTGTGTTTTTCATATTTTTGAACTCCTAAAATTTAAGTTGTTAAGGCTTTCCGAAGAAAGCGGGTTTCGGGTGGAATCCACGCGCTTGACGCAGAACTGATAGACGAAAAGAATTTTTCGTTAGTCTTTGACGGCTTTTTTTCCCTTCGCACCAAAGCGATTGTTTATTTGGTTCAAACCAAAACAATGGCTGTTATTCAACAAAGTCCATTTGAAACGTCATCGTTGGTTCCGAATTTTACGAAAAAAAGAAGTCGGGATTTTATATTTGTCTCTTGCCTATCCGCGTGAACATTAAGATACACACATTTTTCTTGAGTATCGAAAACCGGTGCGCCTTGCTCAGACGCTGTGAATTTCGGTCGGCGATGAAAGTTTGAAATTTGGTGTTCACTTCTATACGTGCAGAATCGCCGCAAAAGCTATACGGATTTTTATAAAATTTTTTTTGACGGGAATTGTTCGGAGCAGCCGAAGGAGAAAATCAGCTAAACGAACGAACGAAAGTAGACGATATTTCGAGAAACCGCCTTTTCATTTTTCAATCCGTCTTTGCTCTGTGTTGCTGTCTGTCGGCGGTGAATCTTCATCTTCAGTTTGCCCTAATGTGCGCTGCGAATAGTCTTTTTCCCATTTTTGTTCATCAGAAAATTATATTTAAAAAGTATTTAAAGAAATTTAAGAAAAAACCTGTAAGATTTCACACGAAAAAATCATTATAAATAGAAGCATTGGATTTTATCGGTCGGACTAAACAATTTCACTCTTACGTTTCAGGACTTTGCCAAAAAATGTGACTGTGGGTTGATGTGTTTTGAGCTTACTACAATTGAAATTTATTTAATTATGAACGATAAAGACAACCTGACGGAAATGCTCATGGCGTGGAATAACGGCGACGCAGACTCTATTGAGAAGATTATGCCGCTCGTCGAACGCGAACTGCGGCGTTTGGCGCATAATTACATGCGTCGTGAAAACGCCAATCATACACTGCAAACCACGGCTTTGATTAACGAAGCCTATATCGAATTAAACAATCAGCATTCGGTTAAATGGCAGAACCGCTCGCATTTCTTCGCGCTTTCGGCGACGATTATGCGCCGCATTCTG
>JAJAZE010000095.1 GCA_026785925.1 Pyrinomonadaceae bacterium | reverse complement strand
TTATCGGGCTGCCAGCCGTCGCACGATTAAAAGTTAAAGTTCCGGCTCGTGCCGAAGAAGTTAAGATTGTGCGCGGTGTCGTCGTAAGAGCAGAAATAGGGTCTTTTACTTTCTCATAAGCAAAAAAGAAAAATCCTTTATTTTTGTTAAATACTGGTCCGCCTTCTCCAAAATTGAAAACCGGAAAAGGTCCGCCTATTTTTCCGCCGTATTGATTGCGATTACGAAATGGGCGCGGAGTTCTTTCGTCTCCGACTTTTGCCCGACCTGCAATAACGGCAGCATCGGTCGCAATAAATCTTCCGGCACGGTTGCTGAAAAAGTTGTTGGCGGCAAATTCCGAATTTCTGTTATAAGCGAACAACGCGCCGTGAAAATCTTGCGTTCCGCGCGGCGTAACCAAGATGATCTGCGCTCCACCGGAACCTAAGTCAGCTTCCTGATTAGTAGTTGAAATCGTAAATTCACCCGTATCGTCAACCGACGGTCTGCCCGGCGCAAAATCGGTCGCATTCGTCCGAATAAAAGCATCGTTGATGCTGATGCCGTCGCGGGTGATATTGGTCTGCGTGGTTCGCATTCCGTTGATAGAAGTGCCTTGAAACGCGCTGCTCGCTGTACCGGCTTGCAGCGTCGTCAAGTTAAGCGGGTTGCGCGTAACAAGCGGCAGCGACAAGATTTGCTGCGGGCTGACCGTGTTAGTAACCTGTGCGCTGGTAGATGTCAGAACATCCGCACCGGCGGTAACGGTAACGGTTTCCTGAACATTGCCCAGTTCAAGCACGGGAGTCAAATTATATTCGCGTCCAATGTCAATTTTAACTTCGTTAGCGACGAAAGTTTTAAAGCCGGAAGCAGTTACGTTAACCGTATATGTTCCGGGTTCAAGTTGTGCCAGACTGAACGCGCCGTCGCCGTCAGTTACCAGTGTTTGAACTTTGCCGGTTTGGTTAAAAGTTACCGTTACCGTCGCGTTCGGCAAAACGCCGTCAGGACCGGATACGATGCCGAGAAGCCGACCGGTCGGCGTTTGGGCTAGCGATATTGCGACAAAAATGGTTGTCAGAAATAAAGCTGACAAAAGTCTCTTCATAACTTAATCTCCTATCAATTGTTTAATTTTTAATCGGGTTTGAAATTTAAGACAAACTTAATTCACCGTTCGGCAAGCAAGAGATATGCCAGCGATATTCAATACTTTTAACTATTAAAACAAAGCAACTTACATTAAATGTTTTCGCCTGAAAGTTACTGAAAGGTTAAATATATTCGGACGAACATACAAATTATCGGATAAAATCTTTTGTAAAATGCTGTATTAAAGCAGGTTTAACATTTATTTCAGCTATGCGCTAAATGTTAAACTCAGCTTCCAAAATCACACAAAAGATTTTTTGAAGAGAATAGATGCAAAACATAAAACTCGATGTCAAAATCGGCTGTCAAGGTTGGAATTACGACGATTGGACGACCAAAGCGGACGGCGATACAGTTTTTTATCCGCGAGGAACGAAGTCGAGTGAAATGCTGGAAATTTACGCGAAGGTTTTCGGGACCATTGAGGTTGATTCGACTTTTTACGCGATTCCGGCGAGTTCGGCAATCGAGAATTGGTATCGAAAAACGCTTGCCGATTTTACCTTTTCGCTGAAGTTGCCGCGCGAAATTACGCACGAACATCATTTACAGTCAACC
>JAJAZE010000094.1 GCA_026785925.1 Pyrinomonadaceae bacterium | reverse complement strand
TAAGTGCAACCCTTGATAAAATTGAAGAGTAAGACGAGAGTAGATTTCTCTCTTCAATTTTCATCAAAGAGTTGTCATGAAAAAATACAAACATCTTACTCTTGATGAACGATACCAGATTTATGCCTTCGAAAAAAGCGGGTGGTCGAATACCGCAATTGCCACCGAACTCGGAGTTGATAAAGCAACTGTCGGGCGCGAACTACGGCGCAATCAGTCGGGACGCGGCTATCGTCCGAAGCACGCTCACCGGCTGGCGTTGAGCCGCCGCCGGGGAAAGGCACAGAAGCGCATTTCAGTTGTCGTTTGGACGGCGGTCGAGGCGGACTTGGAACTCGATTTCTCGCCCGCACAGATCAGCGGCAGACGTGCTTTGAAAGGTCGGGAAACCGTCAGTCACGAATGGATTTATCAGCATATTTACCGGGACAAAGCTGCCGGCGGCAATCTCTACACGCATCTGCGGAGTCGGAAAAAGCGGAAGAAAAGAAACGGCACGAACTCCTCGCGCGGAGTATTAGTCAACCAGATCAGCATTGAAGAGCGTCCGTCGGCGGTGGCTCAAAAAACTCGGCTCGGCGATTGGGAAGTTGACACGGTAATCGGCAAATCTCATCAGGGCGCGATTGTGACGATAGTGGAAAGACGCACCAAACTGCTGCGAATGGAAAAGATTGAGCGCAAAACAGGCGCGTTGACCAAGACGGCGATCTGCAGGTTATTAAATGGTTTAGAAGTCAAAACGATTACTTCGGACAATGGCAAAGAATTTGCTTTGCATCAGGAAATAGCGCAGGTTTTAGCCGCTGACTTCTATTTTTGTCATCCGTATTCGTCGTGGGAACGCGGCATCAATGAAAATACCAACGGACTGATCCGGCAGTATTTTCCAAAGCAGATGAAATTCGCTACGATAACAGACCGGGATATTAAATTGGCGGAAGATAAATTGAACAATCGTCACCGCAAGACACTCGGTTATCAAACGCCGGATGAAGTTTATTTCAAAGACTGGCGTTGCCGCAATTACGAAAAGTTGCACTTACTACTTGAATCCAAGTAGATAAAATATCGAATGATAAATGATAATTGTTGAATGATAAATGATATGACGGTTCTCGAAAAAATTCGCGCCCGCGCCGCTGCCGATTTGCAGCACATCGTTTTGCCCGAAGGCGAAGACATTCGCACGATTCGCGCCGCCGAAATATGCGTCCGCGATAAAATTGCCAAAATCACAATTATCGGCGACGAACAAAAAATACGCGATTCGGCGCAAACGGCAAACGTCAATCTGAACGGTGTTAAGATTCTTGACCACCGCAAATCCGCCGATTTCGGCAAAGTTGCGACGTTTTATCACGAACTGCGCCGCGCCAAAGGAGTGACGCTCGAAGAAGCCGAAGAAACCATCAGAGACCCGCTTTATTACGGAAATCTTTTGGTAAAACTTGGCAAAGCCGACGGTTCGGTCGCGGGCGCGACAAATACGACGGCGCACACGGTCGCCGCCGCGCTGCGCTGTATCGGTGTTCGGACGGGATTCAAAATAGTTTCGTCATTTTTTTTGATGGTTGTCCCGGACGCGAAATTCGGCGCGAACGGCGCGATGATTTATGCTGACTGCGGCGTTGTGATTGATCCGAACGCGGCGGAACTAGCCGAAATCGCCATCGCTTCCGCCGATTCGTGT
>JAJAZE010000093.1 GCA_026785925.1 Pyrinomonadaceae bacterium | reverse complement strand
TTGAGAACGGTTTGCGCGTAATACCGCAGATTTTCCGCACTCAGATTCAGTTTGGCGATAACGGGTGAAAATTTTTGATAAAGTGTTTGCAGATGCTGCCAGTCATTGAGATTGGCTTTGATGTCGGACGGTTTGAGCGACTGCGAGGGCTGCTTGAGTAAAGTCAATAGTGATCGTGTGTTTAAAGTTGCATCAGCAGTTGATGATTAGACCTTATGCTGAATAAAAGATAAGTTTTTTTGGAAATATTCAAAGAGTTGTAGTTTATCAGAATATGCTTAATTACAATTTTTGAAGCGGCAAGTGGGAATCCTAAAAGATTGTGCCGACCGTCACGGAAAATTGATAATTACACGATTCGCAAACAAACTGATTGCGTTTATAAATACGAGAGATTTTCTTGGACTCGCAACGCAAACAGAAAACGCCGTCGGGAAAGCGTAACGCTTCAAGATAAGCGCGGCATTTGTCATCAGAGCCGAACTTGTCCATTGAGGTTATTAAATCCATTTCCTGTTTGATTTTTGGCGTTACGTTTTTCATAAAATTATGACTACCGAAAAAGATAAAAAAGACGAAAAAAAACCGCTCGATATGACTACCGAAGAAGCGATGAACTTTTTGTTTCCGAAAGAAGTTGTTGACGAATTAGAACAAGTTGCGAATCAGCCGAAAAGACACGCGAAAGCCAATAAAAACAATGGTGAAAATGGAAATGGCGATTCGTCATATTTAAATAACAGAGAATAATCTACCTTGTGCCAAGTAGATAATCACCAAAGTTAAGTTAACATCTTCTATTTGTCTGACCGCATTAGTTTATAACCAATGGTTGCCATTGTTTCGATGCGAATACCAAACGGCTCAAATTTGCGCCGCAATCCGTAAATCAGCACCTTCAAACTTTCAGAATTGAACGGTCGGCTGCCTTTCCAGATATGCTCCCAGAGAGCTTCCGAAGAAACAAAACGCTCTATGTTGCGGGCTAAAAGAGAGATGATTAGAAATTCCCCGCGAGCTAATTTAAGCGGCTTTTTCGCGCATTCAACGTGATAATACTCGTGTTCGATTCTCAAGAAATTGTCGTCATAAACGTCCGTCGAATCTAAAGGATGAAGTTTTTGTATTAGGGTTGACATTTTTGACTAATCATAAAGCCTGATTGAAAACACTCGGCAGAATTTTGTTAACACCGTTGGTCGTTAAAAATCAGACGGCAATCAAATTCGCTGCTAAAATCGAATTCATTAGGAAATCAGCCGGTTTTCCTAAAATTACCGAAGAGTAGAGAATTCACATTCTCTACTCTTCGGCTGAGTTTTCAGATCAGGGTAAATAAGCATTCGGAACGGGTTCGTCGGAACTAACTCCGAACTGAACGGCGGTCGCGCCCGAAGTGCTGCGGTTGATAAACCACGTCCCGGAGCGGAACACCGCCAAGTCATCCCGGTTGTCGCCGTCATAATCGCCCGGCACCGGTACATCTCCGCCGGCACCGAACGGTACACCGGCGACGATATTGTCCGAACTGCGGCGGACGAACCAAACGCCGTTTGACGGACGAAAGACCGCGATGTCCGTGCGATTGTCGCCGTCAAAGTCAACGACAACCGGAATATCGCCCGATTGCCCGAACTGCACGCCGCGCATTTGGTTATTCGAGCTTTGCAGAATAAACCAGGTTCCGATGGAAGGACGAAAAACTCCGAAATCGGTACGCGCATCGCCGTCGAAGTCTCCGGGGACGATGATGTCGCTCGAAGCTCCGAATTGGACTGTCCGCTGTCCGGCGGTTGACTGATTGATAAACCAGGTCGCGTTCGATGAACGGAAAATGGATAAGTCGGTTCTGCCGTCGCCGTCGAAATCGGCGCGCGCATCGGTGTTGGCATTCACTGGTGCGCCGGCGTTGGCATTGCCGGGCGTTAAGACCGCACCCGTAGGAAAGTTCGCGCTGAACGGAGCGGCAAAGGTGACGGTCTCGTCAGGCGTTGCCGCTAATTCGCCAAAGAAAAATGCTCCCGCCGTGAACGGAGTGCTGTTAGACCCAAAGCGAACCACGGCATCCGGCTGGTCAAGCGAAATCGTGTTGCTGATATTCACGACTCCCGCTGCCGCGCCGTAGACATATTCTTCTTCCGGGTTGACGAGCAGCGCAAATCCATCCAATACCGTGATGCCGAGAGCAGGATCGAAAATTCCGTCGTCATTGGTGTCGAGGTCTTGACCGGAGAACAAAGTGCCGGTGCTGCGAACGATCAAGTAAGTTTCCGAGCCGGTTCCGACGCGCAGCGGGTTGAAATAGTTGAGGCGAGTGGTTCCGGTTCCGTAGACACGGTTCGGGCATTCACCAAAAGATGTGTTGTATAAAGTTATCGTGCCGTTGGCACCGACCGCCTGACCGCCGATGTTGACCGCTTGGTTGGCGAAACCGAAGCTTCCGGCATCGCTGTTGACCGAAACAAAATATGTATTCGCCGCCACGGTGCTGCCCGCCGTGCCGCGCACTTCGGTATATTGACAGGCATCGCTGGTGGGTGACGGCGGATCAATTTCTATTTCGTTTAATAAAATCTGCGCCGCCGCGTTAGTTTGCATTGCAATCAAAAGCGCGAATGCCAGACCGATCAAGTTGATTAGATTAGTTTTTCTGTTCATTTTTTCTCCTCTCCTAAGCTGTCCTAAAATTGTTTTAATAACTTGTGCCGCCAATGCCTAAGTCTTTTGAAAATCATAAAAAGATTCGTGCCGATTTATAAAGTCCGTCGCGGCTGGCGGACGCTTTCGATAATGTTAAATAGCCGAATTAAAGTTACACTGCGCCAACTTCGGCTTATTTGCCGTTGTTGCCGGGAGCCGACTGCGCCGGAGATTCGATTGTAAAATCTTCCGGCAAACTGATTTCGTTGATCTGCGCGATGCGTTCGACGAAAGCGACGCGCTTTTCTTTCTCGACTTCACTCTTCGCAATTTCTTCCGCTTTCAAAAAAGGCGCGGGAACGTCCGGGTTATTGCTGCCCGGTTCTTCAAAGTTTTTTTGCAGCAGAATATGCCGCACACTGTAGTTGACCGTTTCGCCGTTTTGATCGAGTTGTTTATTTTCGAGTTTGACGATATGCCAGCCGGTTTCCGTCTCAACTAAGCGGGGAGCGATCTGGTTTTTTTCGAGTCCGAGCGCGGCGCGTTCGACTTCCGCCCACAACGTATTTTTTCCGATGTTTTCGTGCAGCCCGCCCTTCTCTTTTGTCGAACGATCTTCGCTGAATTCTTTGGCGAGACGATTGAAATCTTCACCGGTTTGCGCCCGCCGCAAAATCATTTCGGCTTTGGCGCGTTTGGCTTTAACGTCGTATTCCGGGTGGGCGGACAAATACGCCGTAATTTCCGCGTTGGTCGCCTTGATTTCTTTCGTCCAGTTCACGCGCAGATAATCGGCTGATAAAATTCCGGCTTCGAGAATTTTCGTCCGCAGCGCGATTTCGGTTCGCGCCATAAATTCCGCGTCGGCTTTGGCTTGACCGGAAAGAACTTTCGTTCGCGCCCAATTTTCACGAGCCTTCAAAAGACTTTCGCCTTGAAGTTTGGAAGCCGAATATCTATCGCCGCGTTCTTTAGCGACCGCCGCTTGAATCGCCTGCATCGTGTTCATATCCGTCTCAAATTGTTTTTCGCATTCCGGGTTAGTCCACACCGTTTCCAATTCCGTTGGCGGAACGACGTAAGAACTTCCTTACTCGCTGCTCAGCCTGGCTTTATACAAACCCGCTAAAAGCAGATTTTTTTTATACTCAAAATTGATTTTGAAATTCGCCTCTTCGGTCAAACCATCGCGCCGGGCTTGTGCCGCGAGCGCGAGATATTCGCGCATTGCCTTGAGAAAAGCGCGGCGCGTGTCGGCGTTTTCTTTGATCCCGGAAATTCCCGAATCAGCCTGGCTTTCGAGGACCAGATTGATTTCTTCCGCCGACAGCTTTTTGAGAATCTCCGCTTCGATCCGCGCGTCTTTGGCACGCGCATTTTGCGTGCGCCAGACGAACGCTCCGCCGCCGACGGCGACGATTAAAGCGAGAATGAAAATTAACGATTTTTTCGACATAACTTTCTTGAACATTTATAAATACGAGTTACGCAGTTGAAAGAAAATTTACAGGATGGACAGGATAAAAAAGATTTGCCGAATTGTTTGTCCATCCTGTCCATCCTGTTAAAATATGCCTTTATTTTTCAAGTGCGTAACTTCTAATAAAGTTAAAATCGCAGTTTCGCGCCGAACTGCATCACGCGCGGCGCACCGACCGTGCGGGTGATTTGTCCAAAGTCGGTTTCGTCGCTCAAATCCGCATTTGGATTCGCAAAATTGACGATGTTGAAAATGTTGAAAATATCCCATTTCAATTCGAGCGAATCGAGCGAAACTCGTTCAGTGATTTTCGTCTCCTTGATCAAACTAAAATCAATTCGTTTGGAAGCAGGTCCGCGCAGCGTGTTTCTGCCGAGATTGCGAAACCGCCGAGCGGCGAAAGCAGGGCGCAGTCGGGATTTCCCAGGTCTTGACAGGTATTGAAATACTGGCGCGTTCGGTCATTGCCCTGTCGCCGCAGTAAGTCCAGATTGCGAACGCTCGGACGACCGAACGCCGCGCTGAAAATCGTGCCGCTCGCGCCGCCGACGTTGAAAACATCCACACGGCTGTTAATCGGCGCCAGCGGTCCGACCCGCTCGGCACTGGTCGTAAAAATTCCGAGATACTGCTGTTCGATCAAACCGCTGGTGCCGAAGGCGAGAAACTCGGCGTTGGACGCGAAAATCGTGAACGGCGTTCCCGACTGCCACTGCCCGAAACCGGATAATTGGAAACCGGTTAAAAATTTCGATTTGGAACCGAAATCCGGTAACGCCCAGGTAAAACTCGACGAAAACCGGTGCGGACGGTCAAAATCGGAAAGAGCGCGGTTGCTGTTGATGTTGCGCTGGTCGCCCTGCACGGTTAAACCCAAATTCGCGGTGTCCGGTCTGCCCGAAGCCGCCGTGCTGCCCGGATCGGTCGAGCCGATGTCCATTGATTTTGAAAATGTGTAGGAAGCGGTAAAACCGAAGCCGCGCGTAAATCGTTTGGACAAATTAAATTGTCCCGAATGATAAAACGAATAACCGCGCGATTGCAGAATCACGGCATCGGTCGGGTCGAAACCGAGGTATGGAACGCGCACGTCACCGGTAATCAAAGCGTTCGGCAAATCAAAATTCGAGCTGGAGATGTTCAAATCAACCGCGCCGTTACCGCCCGCGCACGGAATAAAACCCGGCACATTGCGAAAAACGATGCTGCACGCGCCATACGAGCGCGGGTCGTCCGCCGTGCGCGTCGTTCCCAGAGCGCGTTCGGTCATCCCCGCGACCGGTGCCAAACCTCTGGCGCGATTTAATCGGGCGTAAATATATTCGGGTGTGGTCGGATCGTTCAAATCATATGGCTGATTAAAACCGACTGCCAACAATAACTGCTGTCCGCGTGTTCCGACATATCTGGCTTCGACGACCCAATTCTTAAAAAAATCCTGTTGAATGCCCAGATTCCACCGCTGAATCAGCGGCGTTTTCAAATCGCGGTCAATCGCCCGAAATTCGAGCGGCTCGACACCGGCGACGGCATCGGCTCCCGGCGAGTTGTCAACCAGCACGAACGGCGTAAAACGGTCAATATCTCTCGACGCGATACGGAAAGGAAAATAGCTGTTGAACGGCAAATTCGGCTGCTGGGCGGCAAACGCGGTCAAACCCTGCACCGTTCCTGGAGAGTTTTCCCGCTTGATTTCGATTTCTCTGAAAAACGGATAGTTGCTGTAAATCGTATTGATGAATGCGCCGGAAGGTGGGTCGTAGAAAATTCCGTAACCGCCGCGAATCACCGTCGAGCCGTCTTTGAACGGTTTGAACGCAAAGCCGACGCGCGGGGCGAAATTGTTCAAGTCCTGTCCGTTCAGCGTGTGTTTGTTCCCGGCACCGGCGATGGTCGGCAAACTCGCGTCAATCGCGTTAAAACCGGTGGTCGCCGCGTTGCTCGGCAGAATAAATCCGGGCAGAATGTTGTTCGGGTCGGTGACGCGCGAAAAATCGAAGTTGGCGAATCGCCCGTTTTTCTCGGTCGGCAAGCCGAACCAATCCCAGCGCAATCCCAAGTTTAATGTTAACTTTTCGCTGAAACGATAATCGTCCGACACGTAAAAACTGAGATCGTTAAAGCGAAACTGCTTGTCGGTGATGCCGAGCGAGACATCCGCTTCCGGGACAAAGCCGGTCAACAGTTCGGTGAAATTCGTGACTCCTTCAAACTCGATTCCCTGCTCTTCGGGCAGATTCGTGTCGAAGAAATTGCGTTTGTGTTCGACTCCGAAGCGCAGCGTGTGCGCTCCGCGATTGTAGGTCAGGTTGTCGGCGAAAGTCAGCGTGACCTGTTTGCGGCGGTTATAAACATCGTTCGGTGCATTCAGCGAAAAGTCGCTCAGGTTGGCGGTTCCGGCGAAGCGAGCCGCTCTTTATGACGGTGCGCCCGGCTCGAAAGCCGTCGCCGGATTGATAATGCCGAGACCGGTGTTCGTTAATTCCGGTGCTAAAAATCGTTCGTCGAGCTGCCGCGAGTTATCGAGTGAGAAATAACCGAAACGCGCTTCGTTCGTTAAACTGCCGTTGAAATAATGCGTATCGGTAATCGCCAGCGTGCGGTTGCGGTCATCTCTAATCAGCGGTGTGGGGGAAACGAGCGTATCGTCGGAAAACGGATCAACCGCCGGAAAATTGGCGAAGAAAAACGTGCCGTTAATCGTGTTGAGGTTATTTCCCTGCGCGTCGCCTTTCAGTAAATTATAGTCGAGACGGGTCGTGAATTGGTCTTGTTTGAACTCGGCGGGAAAAACATTGCGAAAGCGCACCAGCGGAAAACCGCCGCGCACCGTTCCCTGCGTCGCGCCGTCAATAATCGGCAGCCCGTTCGGCAAACCGAATCGGGCGAAATCGGTGATTCGCACCACGCCGTTCTCCAAAATCCGCACATTGGCATTATCGTAAAATAAACGCTCGTAGCGTCCGGCGGGCAGCGTCGGAATAAAAAAATCGCCGGTCGCCGGATTACGCAAATTCAAAAGTCTGAATCCGGGACTGTTCGGGTCAATACAAGTGGCGACTGCCAAACCCGCAAAAGCCGCCGCCGTCAGCGGTCGGACGCAGTAACCGGCAGTTCCGGGTCCGGGTTGGAGACTGAAAGGATTGCCGAACGAACTGATCGCGCCGCCGTTGATCGTGCTTCGCAAAAACGCGAGCCGGACGTTTTCCGGGTTCGTGCGGTCGGTGATAAACGCGAGGGCTTCCGGCAGAGTCACGAAACTCTGCGCCGTCGGCACATACGCCGTGATTGCGTCGGTTTTTTGATAGCCGCCGAAAAACCATAATTTGTCTTTGATAATCGGTCCGCCCAAAGTTACGCCGCCTTCCAAACGCCGCGCTTTCTGCCGCTCAATGCCGTCGCGGTTAAAGAAGAAATCGTTGCTGTTAAATTTTTCGTTTTGCGCGAAGAGGTAAGCCGCGCCGGTGAAAGCGTTAGTTCCGCTGCGGGTGACGACCTGCACACTGCCGCCGCCGTTTCTGCCCAGCGACGCATCGTAGAGACTCGACAGCAATTTAACTTCCTGCACCGTTTCCGGCGCGGGCGAAATGCTTTCGGTCAAACTGCCGGTGCCGAAAAAATTAGTCGCATCAATGCCGTTAAACTGCACACCCTGACTGGTCGTGCGGGAGCCGTTGATGGAAACTTCCGGGTTGCCGGTGCCGTTGGTTAGAGGATCGGCGATGTCGCCGCTGGCAGCCGTGTCGAGATTGATTCGTCCGAATGAGCTGCGGTTCGCCACCGGCGAATCTTCCAGACTGCGACCGGTCACGCTGATTCCGGTGACTGGCGAATCGCTTCTGACCGGCTCGATGCCGGGCTGATCGGCGACGATATTAACGACGGCATCGGCTCCGGCGATCCCCAATGTCAAATCAATGCTCGTCGTCTGGCTCGTCACAACCGTGGTCGTCTGCTTGACCAGTTGAAAACCGGCGGCTCCCGCCGTCACCTCATAGTTGCCGAGCGGCAACACGGCAATCGTCCAACTGCCTTCTTCATTAGACATTATTGGAAATAAAACAATTCTTCAAGATTAGTAATATCAATAGTTTGCATTGGTTGTCGAAATGTTACTCGCAAGTTGTGCAAACCACAGGCAATCTCCATCACAACATCCGAAATCTTCTCTTTGGTTAGT